>JAFYRS010000014.1 GCA_017546845.1 Akkermansia sp. | reverse complement strand
TGCCGTCCCTCGGGACTCTAATTTCCGCTCGCTACGCTCGCCAATAAATTACAATCTATCTTACTGAATACCGCTGACGCGGTATTCAGCATAATAAGCTGCCGATGAGGCGTCGGTATCCGTTCCTGCGGGGCGGACGGGGCGCAGGCTCAAACACCCGAGGTAATCTTAAGTAATTCCACGGCATCGGCAGCAAGGCGGCGGATGGCGGCCTCTCGGTTGGAGATGGATGGGAGTCCCCAGAGGGTGAAATCATTGTGCGCCACTATGTTGAAGTACATGCCGCGCAGGGAGGTGAGGAACCAGAGCCAGTCTCCACGCTGCATGGAGGGGAAGTGGGCGCGGATGGCATCCTGCCATTCCTGCAGGGCGTAGGAATAGTGGGATTCATACACGTCGCGCGTGAGCTCCGGGTCTTCATAGCCCATCTTGTTCAGGAAGCAGAGCACCTCCACGCCGGAGGCCACGGCGTCATCCTGCCAGGCAACAATGGGGGCCAGCAGCCAGGAGCCGATGATTTCCTCCGGCGAGCCCGTGGCGCGGGCTACTTCCAGGGCGGCCAGGCAGACTTCGTTGTACTGGGTGGAAATGTAGGCCAGCGTATCGCGGTACAAATCTGCCTTGTGCCCGAAGTGGTAGCGGATGAGCCCCATATTCACACCGGCAGTATTGGCGATGTCGCGCACGGCCGTTCCTTCGTAGCCCAGGCGGGTGAACTGCTGCACAGCAGCGCGCATAATCTGCGCCTTGGTATCATCTGACTTACTCATACCGCCTTGCGGGATTTGCGTTTCTTCTTTTTAGCTTCCTTTTCCTCCTGCTGTTTCAGCACGTAATCGCAATCCTCCTTGCACAAGCGGCGCAGCGCCACCTTGGTGATTTTACCGCCGTATTCCTTCAGGTAAACCTTCTGATGTTCCTCATCGTAGCGCTGCAGGCGGGCAAAAAGAGTGGCTGTAGCGGCGGCGTTGGTCCAGGTGCGGTACCCGCGGGGAGCCAGTTTCTCGCGGTACTCCTCCATCTCTTTTTCCGCACGGATAACCCCTTCCTTCAGCAAAGAATCCACCTGCTGGGTAAAGGAGTTGTAACCATCCACCCCCAGCACGAACTTGCCCCGTGGATTCAACACAGCCAGGGCGGGTCTTTTCTTGAGGCCGTAGCGATGCGCCAGGCGCTCAATCGCCTCGCGGCTGTACTTGGCAGAACTGCGGGTGCGGTCATCGATAGAAGCTCCGGAATCCAGCTTGACGCGCACCACGCGGTCTCGGCACCATTCATTGAAGGCCGGGGTCTCCAGCAATTCCTCACCCAGCAGCCCGCTCTTCGGGCCGATGACTGAATCGTGGAACCAGATGATGAGCGGTCTGCATTCCCGGCGAGCCAGGCGGATGGCGCGGCCGTAGTTATCCAGCCAGCCATTGCCATTGCGGCGGGATTCGAAAGCCGCGGTAATGCCCTCGATTTCTGCATCGGGGTTATCCGGGTCCGTGAAATACACCTCACCCTGCGCGCCATTGTCAATCTGCTCCAGTTCCTCAGATGTGGACACGTTGTAGCTCTGGGCATTGGGGTCAACCGCGCCGCCGGTCAGCAGGGGATTCATACCCGGCACGGAAGGCTCTTCCCAGCCCATGCGCGGCGCACCGGGGTTCTCCGGCGCAGTCGCCGGCTGTTCCGGCGCTTTCTGCTGCTGCAGCGGCGAACAGGCGGCCAGCAGCAGGCAACTCCACACTATGCAAGCACGTTTCATGAGCGTTCGGTTTTCTTCACAGCCTGCCAGGCCTCTTCCATCTGCTCCACCGTGGCGGCAGCCAGCGGGATTCCCTGCTGCTTCAACGCGGCTTCCACCGCATTAAAACGGCGTTCGAACTTGCGGTTAGCATTAAAGAGGGCCAGTTCGGGGTCAACCTTGCGGCGGCGGCAGAGGTTCACCACCACGAAGAGCAAATCACCCAGTTCCTCGGCCACATGCGGGTCTGCATCCGGCAAATCGAGTGTTTCGGCCACTTCGTTCGTTTCCTCGCGGATTTTATCCACCACGCCTGCGTGGTCCGGCCAGTCGAAGCCGACCTTGGCCACCTTTTTGGTAATCTTATAAGCCTGCAGCAAGGCAGGAAGCCCCTTGCCGCAACGTTCGAGATAGGGCTTATCCTCGATGGCATGCTCCTTTCGCTTGATGGCATCCCACTGGGAGACCACCCCCTCGGCATTCTCCACGGCGGCAGAACCAAACACATGCGGATGCCGCCGCACCAGCTTATCTGCCAGCTCGCGCGCCACCTCGTTGATACCAAAGGCCGCTTCCGGGTTTTCCTGTGCCATTTCCGCATGGAAGATGACCTGCAGCAGCACATCGCCCAGTTCTTCGCGCAGATGCGCCCAATCCCGCTCGCGGATGGCATCGATGCATTCGTAGCATTCCTCAATCAGGCTGCTGATGATGGAATCATGCGTCTGTTCAGCATCCCACGGGCAGCCGCCCGGCTGGCGCAGACGGTGCATAATGGCCACCGCGCGCTCCATCTGCCGCGCGGGGTCCTGGCAGTGAATCATTTCCTGCTCGGTCATTTTCCCTTGCCGTTGCGGCGGTCGCGGCGCTCGTTGGTAGCCTTGCCCGCCAGGATATCATCAATATGCTGCACCATATCCCAGGCCACGCGGCGGCGCTGGTACTTGCGCCAGAGCAAATCGCGCAGAGTCTGCCAGTGTTCCTCGGTAAAATCAGCAGGCGTAAACACCATTTCATCGCGCTGGGAGCGGCCCAGCTTGGGTGCAACCATGAGCTGCCACCAGCCGCCGAAGTGCTGGGCTTCGTAAATCACCTTGTTGCCGTCTTCGTCGCGGTCCTGCCAGGAGTATGTTTCCATCTGTTCGGGTTCAGGGTTAATTGAAAATCATCAACGCTTGCCGCCACTCTTCATCTCGCGGTTAATGGCATTGGCATCGTACTGCATGGTGGGGGCAATCTCTGTTACCGGGCCGGCAGTGTTCAAGGAAACGATGAGCGGTTTGGAGCGGTTACCGCGGTTATCGTACTTGTAAATCACGCGCTGCACCAGCTTACCCTGCGGGTGCGAATACATACGCTCCTCCACCAGGCGGGCCCGGCTGTCATAGCCATACGCCACCTTGTAGATGATGTTCTTCTTGGTGTGGTCATAAATGATGCACCCCACCAGCTGACCATACTTGCCTTCCGTATAATCATTCACCGCGGCAAGATGCCCGCTGGCCGTGTAGGAACAGCAGCGCATGCCACGCCAGCCTTTCTGGCGCTGGTAGATAGCGCGCGTACCATCCGGGTGGCGCAGCACGCGCACCATGTCACCGGTCTCGTTCATGGTCTCCGTGCGCTGCGCATGCGCAGCAGGTGCGGCGGCGGCCACAGCGGCAACCACCATAAACAACCAGCGGTGAATCATCGTTCTCATGAACATCATTCTATCCATTCGCGCGCACATTGGCAAGCGGAAAGTCAGTCTTTCACCGCGCGAAGCGCCCGCTGCATCGCGGCCACGGTGGCATCTATATCAGCCTCCGTGTGGGCGGTGGAAATAAAGCCCGTTTCGTAGGGCGAAGGCGCCACATACACCCCCTGCTCCAGCATGGCGTGGAAATAGCGGCGGAACATATCAAAATTCCCGCTCATGGCGGTGTCCAGGTCGTATACCTCCTGCGTGGTGAAGTGCAGGCAGAACATGGAACCGTCCCGGATGAAGGTGAGCGGCAACTGCTCATCGCGCAGCACGCGGCGCACGCCTTCCTCCAGGCGAGCCCCCAGCTGTTCCAACCGGGTGTAGGCATCATGCTGCTCCAGGTAACGGAGCTGCGCCAGGCCCGCTGCCATCGCCACGGGGTTACCACTCAGCGTGCCAGCCTGATACACGGCCCCCAGCGGGGAGACACAGTCCATAATCTCGCGGCGGCCGCCGAAGGCCCCCACGGGCAACCCGCCACCGATAATCTTGCCCAGCGTGGTGATATCCGGAGTGATGCCGAGCTTACCCTGCACGCCTGCGGCCGAAATGCGGAAGCCGGTCATCACTTCGTCAAAAATGAGCAAGGCGTCATTCCTCTCCGTAATCTCGCGCAGGAATTCCAGATAGCCGGGTTTCGGCAGATAGAAGCCGGCATTCCCCGGGAAGGGCTCCACGATGATACCGGCAATCTCGCCCGGATGCTGCGCAAAGGCCCGTTCCACCGCCGCGCGGTCATTATACGGCAGCACGATGGTCAGATTCGCGAACTCGGCAGGCACACCGGCGCTGTCCGGCTCACCGTGCGTGAGCGCACCACTGCCAGCCGCCACCAGCAGGCTATCCACATGCCCATGGTAGCACCCGGCAAATTTAATGATATACCTGCGCCCGGTGTAGCCACGGGCCAGGCGCACCGCGCTCATCGTGGCCTCGGTTCCGCTGTTGGTCATGCGCACTTTCTCTATACTGGGCAGCCAGCGGCACACGGTCTCGGCCATCTCCACCTCAATGCGGGTCGGGATACCATACCCCAGCCCCTGCGGCACGGCGGCCTGCACGGCAGAGATAACGCACTCCGGCGCATGCCCCAGGATTGCGGGTCCCCAGGTACCCACGTAGTCGATATACTGCTTACCGTCCTCATCCGTCAGATGAGCGCCCGCCGCCTTCTTCACAAAGAAGGGCGCACGCTCCAGACGACGGAATGCCCGGACAGGGGAATTCACGCCACCGGGAATCACCCGGCACGCCCGCTCAAAAAGTTCTTCAGATATAGCCATAACACCAGTTTTACAGATAACGCAGCCAGAGGTAGATGGCAGAAATGCCAACACTCAAAAGCATGAGCGGGAAGCCAACGAAGAAATACTGCATGAAGGAAACACGCAGGTTATGCTGCCGGGCCAGCCCCAGGGCCACCACGTTCGCGCTGGCGCCGATTACCGTACCGTTACCACCCAGGCATGCCCCCAGGGAAAGAGCCCACCAGAGAGATTCCAGGTTCTGGTAACCCATGGCGCCCATATTCTCCACCATGGGAATCATGGTTGCCACAAAGGGGATATTGTCCACAAAAGCACTCATGATGGCGCTGAGCCAGAGCACGCTCATGGTAGTTGCAACGGGTTCGCCGCCGGTCAGGCTCATCGTCTGAGCCGCCAGCCAGTTGATGATGCCGTTCACCTCCAGACCGCCCACGAGCACAAAAAGACCGACGAAGAAGAAAATGGTGGTCCACTCAATCTTGGAGAAGATGTATTCGAGCGCTTTCTCGCGGTCGGGCATGGTAAGCAGAAGCAGCAGGGAAGCACCCGTCACCGCAATCGTGCCGCTCTCCAGCCCCCAATGAGGAATGAAGCCATGGCAGCAGAAAAGCGCAATGGTGAACACCAGCGTAATCAGGCAGCGCACCAGCAGACCATAACTGCGGATCAGCCCCACCAGTTTGATATTCATGATGCGGTTATGATTCTTGCTCACCTTGGCAAACTCCTTGCGGTAGATGAAGAGCAGAATGCCAATGGTCAGCACAAAGGAAATCACGCAGGGCAGTGTCAGATTCACAATGAAGGCATTGAAGTCCAGCTCCTTGACCTGGCTGGCAATCATGATGTTAGGCGGGTCGCCAATCATGGTGCATGTACCGCCGATATTGGAGGCCAGAATCTGCGCAATCACGAACGGAAGCGGGGAAACCTTCAAGTCCCTGGTCAGGGTAAACGTAATGGGCACCGTCAACAACACCGTTGTCACGTTATCCAGGAACGCGGAACACACGGCCACCATCACCGAAAGCGCAATCAGCAAGGCCACAGGATTACCATTGGTCTTCTGCGCCGCCCAGACGGACAGAAAGCGGAAAAGCCCGGTCTTGCTGAGCACCAGCACCTGAATCATCATGCCAATCAGCAGTGCCAGCGTATTGAAATCAATATGCTCAATAGCCTGTTCCTGGGAAATCACCCCTGCCAGCACCATGAGCATCGCCCCGAAGAGAGCAATCACCGTCCGCTGCACCTTTTCCGAAATAATCAAAGCGTATGTAATCAGGAAAATAACAAGCGCAGCTGTAACATGGTAAGACATAAGAGCGAGATGAAGGTCATTTGACGCGCGTATTGAACGCGCGGGGGCGCAACAGTAAACACCCAACCGCCCCATTTTGCAAGCTTTTTCAGATTCAACTGCTCAAAATTCAGCGTCTCACCAAATAACTTGCCTCCAAATTCTAGATTTTACTTCACATTTCACTCCGGATTGTGTATGATGCAGGTACGAGTTATGGCTACACGCATGCAAAAAACACTTGCCAAGTGCACCTCCACGCTGGAGGGCACATCGCTGCACACCGGTCAGACGGTGAAGCTCATCATCAAACCCGCCGAACCGAACACAGGCTTCAAGTTCCGCCGCGTTGACCTGCCGGACAAGCCGTTCCTGGATGCCTCCGCCGCCAAGGTGCAGTCGGTAGAGCGCGCCACCACCATTGCCGATGGTGCCGTGACCGTGCACACCGTGGAGCACATCCTCTCTGCCCTCACCGGCATGGGGGTGGACAATGCCATCATCGAAATGGACGCCAGCGAACCCCCCATCGGCGATGGTTCTGCACTGCCCTATGTGGAGATGATCAAGAAAGCCGGCGTGGTGGAGCAGAACGCACCGCTGCAGATCTGGGAAATCCGCGAACCCATCAAGGTGGAAAATGCCAACGGCTCCACCATTGTCATCATGCCCTCCCGCGATTTCCGCATCTCGCTCACCGCAGTGGGGCCGAATGGCCGTGTAACCCAGTATTTCGACAGCGTCATCACGCCGGAGACATACGAAAAAGAACTTTCCAACTCCCGCACCTTCTGCTTCTACGAAGACATCCAGCCGCTGCTGGAGAAGGGACTCATCCAGGGCGGCACGCTTGATAACGCCATCGTCATCAAGGGCGAGGAATACCTCTGCGCCGGCGGCCTGCGCTTCCACAACGAATGCGCCCGCCACAAGGCCATGGACCTCATCGGCGACTTCATCCTCTGCGGCCGCCGCATCATGGGCCACGTGATTGCCATCATGCCCGGCCACGGCATCAACACCCAGATGGCCGCCAAACTGCAGCAGAAGTACGAAAGCATGGAAGCCCAGCGTCCGCGTCCCATCACCATCCCGAATGGCGATGCCGTGCTCGACACGATGGAAGTCATGAAACTCCTGCCGCACCGCTTCCCCTTCCTCATGGTGGACCGCATCATCGCCTTCGAAGGAGACCGCAAGTGCGTGGGCCAGAAGAATGTGACCATGAACGAGCAGTACTTCCAGGGGCACTTCCCCGGCCACCCGGTCATGCCCGGTGTGCTGCAGGTGGAAGCCATGGCCCAGGTTGCCTCGGTGCTCATGCTGCGCCTGCCGGAAAACGCAGGCAAGATCGGCTTCTTCATGAGCTGCGACAAGGTGAAGTGGCGCCGCCCCGTGGTGCCGGGCGATGTGCTTATCATCGAAACGGAGCTTACCAAGATGCGTGGGGCCATCGGCATGGCCACCGGCCGTTGCCTGGTAAACGGCGAAATAACCTGCGAGGCTGAGCTGAAATTCATGGTCTCTGAGGCGTGAATTCGCCGCGAAAGCGAAAAAAATCACGAACGGTGCTTGACATACGCCGATTTTCGGGTATCATATCGCACCCGGCCGTCACTGGACGGCCCTACAGAGACCACTTCAAAACCAGATAAACAATTATGAGCAAGAGAACATACCAGCCTTCCAAGCGCTGCCGCAAGCGCCAGTTCGGTTTCCGCGCCCGCATGGCAACCAAGAACGGCCGCGCCATCCTCGCCCGCCGTCGCGCCAAGGGTCGCAAGCGTCTTCTGCCCAAGGGTGCAGAGGTGCAGTACAAGCGCCACATCATCCAGCACGGCTAAAGCCCCGGCAGGGTTTCTGTAGAGAGCGCCCCGGGTGCTCCCTGCCCTGCAGGAGAAACCAACGCCCTGTTTACGATGCAGCTCAAGCGGCAGCATACCATGAAGCGAGCAAGTGAGTTCGCCATGGTGCGTGCGCAAGGCTCATCCGCAGCAGGGCGTTTTCTTGTACTCAGCACCCTTCCCTATTCCGGCGAGGGTGCGGGCGCAAAGGAATCCCGTTTCGGGATTATCACAACGAAGCGGCTGGGCCATGCCGTTGTGCGCAACCTGCTTCGCAGGCGCGTGCGCGAACTACTGCGAGCCCACGGCACACCGCTGCAGCACGGGTACTATGTGGTGCTCATCCCGCGGCACACTGCCAGCACCGCCTCCTATACCGAGCTTGAGAAGGACTTTCTGCGCCTGCTCAAGCGCCGTCATTTCACCACCTGACAATCAACCGCATGCTGAAACGCATCGTCATCCTGCCCGTGTTATTCTACAAGCGCTTCATCAGCAAGCCGCTGCACATCATAGCAGGGCCTATGAGCGGATGCCGTTTCACCCCCAGTTGCTCAACCTACTTCATCCAGGCCGTTGAGACGCACGGCGCATTCAAAGGCACAGCACTGGGCATCTGGCGCATCCTGCGCTGCAACCCCTGGGGCGGATGCGGGCACGACCCGGTGCCGCCCCGCCGCGAGAAGTAAAGCTTTCCCCTCAACACACTGACATCTTAACAACTAACTAACCCCAGAACAAAACTTATGGATAAAACAGGATGGTTTGTAGTAACACTCTGCATTGGCCTGCTGGGTCTGCAGTGGTACCACAACAGCACACAGGAAAAGGAGGCCGCCGCAGCAGC
>JAFYRS010000118.1 GCA_017546845.1 Akkermansia sp. | reverse complement strand
GAGTTCATCATTTTAAATTCGTATGACCTGGCCATTGAGGAAAGCGGCGGTCAGGTTGATGACCTGCTCCGCGGTTCCCGCCTGCTGGTGATGGTGGTGGGGCTGGGCGGCGGCACGGGGTCCGGCGTTGCGCCGGTGCTGGCCCGCAAGGCCAAGGAGCAGGGCCTCTTCCTCGTTTCCGTGGTGGTTATGCCCTTCGGCTTTGAAGGCGCACGCCGCCGCAGCCAGGCCGACAAGGCGCTGGAGGAAATCGCCGCTATTTCCGATATTGTCTTCTGCTTCGAGAACGACTACATGGAAGACCTGTTCCGCAGCCGTACCGGCGCACAGGCCGTGTTCGAGGAAGCCAATGCATTGCTCTCGCAGGCTACTGCCTCTGTGCCGCTGCTGGCCAATTCCCCCGGCCTCATCAACATCGGCCTGGATGAACTGGTGACCGCTCTCGATAATAATGATTCCCGCTGCATCTACGGCGCAGGCAAGGGGTTTGGCCCCAACCGCGCCGAGGAGGCCGCCCGCGCTGCGCTGGAATCTCCGCTGGTGGCCTATCACAATGCCCTCAAACACGCCCGCACAGTCATTGTGCACGTGGCCGGTGGCACCAATATGTCCCTTACCGAGCTGCGCGTGGCCATGGAGACCGTGCGCGAAGGCCTTGCCGGGGATGATGTCAATATCTTCTTTGGCGCAGCAGTCAAGGCTCGTCTGGGTGAGGAGCTGCGCGTGAGCCTCATTGCCTCCGTGGATTACCGCGAGATGCAGGCCGCCCTGCTGGCAGATGCCGAGGCTGATGCCACCGCTGCAGCTGCTGCGGCGGCAGAGGAAGAGGAACAGGCGGAAGAACCGGCTCTCGAGCCGGAGCTGGAGGAAGAGACCGGCATCGGGCCTGAAGAGGAAGAACTCTACGAAGAAGAACCGGCGGAGGAGGAAGAATCCATGTATGCCGCCGATGAGGAGGAAATGGAAGAGGATAGCAATGGAGAATCTCTGCTGGAACCGGAGGAAGAAGAATACCCCGTGCCGGCTCCTGCGCCTGTTGCAGCTGCCCCTGCGCCCGCTCTGGCCCCCGAGCCCGAGCCGCTGCCTTCCTGGGAACCGCTGCCGATGCCTGCCCCCGCTCCGAAACCCGCGCCTGCTCCCGTGGCAGAGGCACGCCAGGGGGAATTCAATCTGGATATGACCTTCGGTTCGGCAGGGGACGAAAGCCCGTCCGATTCCATGGAACGTGTGGTGGATATCTTCGGCGATGATGATGACCTGGAGCGCATGATGGCCAGTCATGTGCAGACCCCCTCGCGGCCTGCCCGTGCGCTCAATGTATTCCCGAAGAAGGCAGAGGCCGCAGCTGAGGAAGCTTTGTCTGCCCGCGTGCGCAGTATGTTCGATGATGAGGCTGAAGACGATGAATTCAAGCCGCAGCCCCCGCCCACGCGCTCAGCTACTCGCCGCTCCAGTCTGGGGTATAACGACATGAGCGATATCTTCCCCGGTAGTTAACTTCCGATTCCCGCGCCAGGCGCGGGAATTTTGTTTCCGGGTATGCGGATTGGGGCGGAATGTGCCCAGAACATGCTTGATTCCCTCCGTCTGTCTGTTATAATGGCAGCGTATGAATTCAGAGGGCATCACGTTATACAACCGCTACACCGGACAGCTGGAACAGGAAAAAGTGCTGGGCGAAGCCGCCTTGCGCTGGGTATATGGCACCACCCTGGGGCGGTTGAGCCTGCACCTGCTTATCAAACGGGCGTTTTTCTCCCGCCTCATGGGGTGGATGAAGGATACCCGCAGCAGTGGCAGTCCGGAGAAACTGCGTGCCTTTGTGGAGGAATACAATATCAACATGGCAGATTACGAACGCCCGGTTGACCAGTACACGAGTTTTAATGACTTCTTCTACCGCAAACTTGCCCCGGGGGCGCGTCCGCTCTGTGCAGAGGGGCAGGTGGCGCTTCCGGCCGATGCCCGCCACAGCGGCTGGCAGGATGCCGCCGAGATGGAGGGTGTGTTTGTGAAGAACCAGCGTTTTGATTTACCGGCGCTGCTGGGTAGCGCCGAACTGGCAGAGAAGTATGCCCTCGGCACGGTGGTTCTCTCCCGCCTCTGCCCGGTGGATTACCACCGCTTCCACTTCCCCGTGGCGGGTGTGCCGGAAGCCCCGGTGCGTATTCCCGGCCCGCTGGCCAGTGTATCGCCGTATTGCCTGCGCCACAATCTGGCCTGGCTGTGGACCAACAAGCGCGAGCTGACGGTGCTGCATACCGAGAAGCTGGGGGATGTGCTCTGCCTTGCCGTGGGTGCCACCGGTGTGGGGGCTATTTATCAGACCTATGAACCGGGCAAGCCTGTGGACAAGGGCGATGAGCACGGTTATTTCGGCTTCGGCGGTTCCACGGTCATGACTTTCTTTGAACCCGGCAAGGTGAAACTGGCAGACGATATCCTCACCAACACCGCCAACTGCACGGAAACCTTTGCCCGCATGGGAGATGTGCTGGGCACGGTGGTTGGATGTTGAATGTTGAATTTTGAATGTATCCAATTTCCTGCGCTACGCGCAGCGGATATGGTTTCATACCACCCTTGCCGCCCCGGCTTTAAGCCGGGCGAGCCGTAAGCGCTGCAGAATGCCCCTTTCCTGCAGGCGACAGCCTGCCTGACTCAATACATTCTACTTTCTACATTCAAAATCCTACATTAGACCATCAGAGCGTCGGTTTCCACATCCGGCTCTGGCCAGATGGCTTCGCGCACCATGAAATCCTCCCAGCCGAGGAGGAGCTGTTCGAAGGTGGCGGGGCTGACATCGAACTGGGTGATGGTGTGGTCTGCCGTGGGGGAGAGGATGAGCTCTACCTTGTTGCCCAGGCGTTCCCATTCATCGCAGAACCACTGGCGCATCTCAAAATCCAGCAGCGGGTCGAGCATGCCGTGGGCGCAGAACAGCGGGGGGAGCTTGCGGCGCAGCAGCGCGCAGGGGTTGACGGAATCCGGCTCCGGCACTTCGCCGGGGATGTTGAGCTGGCGTGCCTCCGGGGCATCGGTATCCACCACGCCGCGGAAAATGGCTACACAGGCCGGCTGCAGGGGGAGAATGTCCTCTTTATTGAACTGCCACCACTTCTTTTCGTGCACCATGGGCTGCATGGCGCAGTTGAGTGCCATGAGGCCGCCTGCATCTGCCCCGGCAATGGTGATGCGGGCGGCATCAATGCCGAGCCCGGCGGCATTGTGGTGCAGCCATTTCCAGGCATCCAGTCCGTCGTTGATGATGTCGTCCGCCCGCACTCCGTAGCGGGCGCGTGTGCGGAACTCCGGCAGCAGGCATACAATGCCGCGGTGGGCCAGGTGCGTGGCCCAGGAAACAAACTCGGTGCTGTATTCCAGCTGCCACATACCGCCGCAGAAGAACAGAACCGCCGGGGCAAAGTGCTCAGGGCGGTGTCCCTTGGGCGCAAACATGCGCATGCGCAGCGAAACGCCATCTGCAAAGCGCTTCCAGATAAACGAGGGAGCCTGGTCCAGCATCTTGCGGTAACGGGCTTCTCCCTCACTCCGGGCATTGCGTGAAAATGACGTCATAATACGCGCTTCAGTATGCAATTTTCTTGCCAGAAATGCAAGCCTGTTGTAGGTTCTAATTTAGTTATGAGAGCGATTTTTTCATTATGCTGCCTGCTGGCTGCCTGCCTGCTGGGGAGCGAGTTGGCTGCCGCGGCACCGCAGGCGCGTTTCGGAACTCCCGACCAGCAGGTTGCGCGTAATACGGCAGAGCGAGTGTACAGCACCTGGAGATTGGGCATGATGCGCGGCGATGAAAACGCCTGGCGCGGTGCTACCACCCGTTCCCGCCAGATGAAGGTGCGCAACCTCATTGTTTCCCAGAAGGGCAATTTCCCGGATGATTTCTTCCGCAACCAGCCTGAACCTCCCAGCCTGGAAAAGTTCCGCTACATCGGCTGCATCACCGGCTGCAAGAACCACACGCTGGCGGTCACATACCTGGGCAAGGTACAGTTGGGGGATGATAAGGCCAATGATAGTGCCTTTGTGCTGCTTTTTGTGTTTGAGGATGGCAAGTGGAAGTTTGACCAGAGCCGCATGTTCAATCTGGCGCGTCTGCCCAAGGTGAAGGAACGCCTGCTCAAGGGGGATCTGGGCGTGCTGCAGGAGCAGGATGGTTTTCATCCTTATGAGGCCGCTCCCGCTGTGCCGGCGGCTTGTCCTGCGCCGCAGCTCATAGGCAAGGTGTTTGTGGATGCACCCGGCCGCACTATTGATATGAAGATTAACGGCGTTTCGGTGCACCAGTTTGAGGACGAACGCCGCGCCGATGTGATTTCCGGTGGCCTGCGCCGTGGAAAGAACACCATCAGCTACACCATTTCAACCAACGAAAAACTGGAGCACCCCGCCATGGCCATCGGCCTCTTTGTGATGCCCGAGACACCGGGCAACCACCCTGTCTGCGTGTTCGACCACATTCTGGACGCCACCGATACTGCCAAGGGCGGTGAGTTCTCCTTTACCATCAGCAACGAGCACATTGCCTCCATGAACCCGTCCTTCACCGGTAACGCCCCTCAGCCTTTCCATGCCGTGCCACTCAAAAAGAAGCAGTGAGTACGAGGGGTAGTATTTTCTCCGTCCGAAGCGATAGCCTCGGATATCGTCTGAGCCGCAGGCTCAGATATCGTCCACGCCCCCAGCGTGGATATCGTCCGGTTAGGGAGGCCGGAGCGCGCAGCGCGGCGGCCCCCGCCGGATATCGTTTCCTGACCAGCTCCACGAGCTATAACGCCGCAACCATAGGGAAAAAATCAAACCTTATTATTCCTATAGGTTTACAGTGTGGGGCAGCCTCTCTACATATTGCTTTCGTTATTTTAAATTCGTTGTTGTAGTCGGGGGTGTTGTGTTGCCGGCGCTGCGCGTGTTGCGGTGCGCTGCCGCTGCGGGCAATCGCTTCGCTCGCCCGGAGTCGGTTCAGTGCCAAGGTGGTATCTTTCCCAAACATCGGGAGAAAACACGCCAGAGCCAATCGGAGAACGATATCCTTGCCTTACAGGCAAGGACGATATCCACGCGATGCGTGGACGATATCGCGGCTATGCCGCGACGATATCCTCACTGCGTTCGGACTGGCCCCAGAAACGCAGCGCGTTTCTGACGCCGCGCATATCAACATAGCGCGTGCGCAGCAGGGCGGCATCGCGGTGGCCGATTTCGATTTGCAGCTCTTCGTAGCTGCGGAAATGGCTCAGATGGTAGCTGGCAAAGGTATGCCGCAGCGCATCCTGCCGCCAGGGGTGGGCGGGGGAGTCCCAGCCCGCCGCCTGGCGTAGCTTTTTCCAATGGTGCAGCCAATTGGCGGGGCATATTTTCTGCGTGGGTGCGCCCGTATGCTGCCGCAGAATCAGCAGCAGGGGCTTGTGAATTGTCACCCTCCGCGCCCCGCCCGTCTTGCTGTGCTGCGGCAGGATATAAATCGCCCGCTCCTGCAAATCCACCTGTTCCCAAGTGAGACGCGCCACCTCGTGTGGGCGTATCCCGGCGTAGAGCATCATCCCCACCGCCGCCGCGCAGCTGCCGTTCCGGTAGGTTTCTGCCGTGTTGGTTATCTGCTCAATTTCCTGCGGCGTGAGCACCGGCACCGGCTTTTCCACCACCTGCGGGGCTTCCACCCGCGCCACCGGGTTCGCATCGCACCAGCCCCGCTTCATGGCGGTGGAAAACACGCCGCTGAGAATCAGCCGCGCTTTGCGTCGCTGGTGTAGCGAGGAAAATGAATGCTCCAGCCATGCTGTACATTCATCTGGGCGGATGCTTCGCATACGCCGTGCTGCAAGCCCCGGGCAGAGGCGCATGAGTCGTTTGCAGAAATAGCGAAAATCCACCAGTGTACGGGGCCTGCGGTTTTTTCGACTTGCTAAGGCGGTTTCCACCGCTTTAGCAAGGGGTACATTTGGCTGTGACTGGTGCGGAGTATCTGCTGGCGGGTAAGTATCAGTTGATTCATGATTCTGCCTACAATGCCGCCGATTGGTCATCTGATGTGTTGAGTATCACAGGATGTGATGATGGAAATCTGGCGTGGGAGAATGGTGTACTGACGCTGACCTGTACGAATGCCTGGAATCAGGCGGCTGAGGATGGCGCGACGATTAGCTCCATTGCAGGAAACCTGGTGGTGATGGGCGGCGCGGGAATCATCTTTAATGGTGTGCTGAGTGTGGATGCAGCCCAGCAGGGGCAGGGGCATCTCATCATTGATTCGGGTGTGGCATACCTAGAGCAGGGAGCCAACGTGGAGGGCAATGTAGTGTTTACCGGTACTCAGCAGGCTGATCGTACGCTGGTGGCAGAGGTGGATACGAGCCTGAACTGCGTGGTGCTGGCTACTGCCCAGAGCGAAAGCAGCAGTATTGAGGTAAGCAACGGCCAGGAAGTGGAGCTTGCATCTGTGGCGGGTACTGGCAGCCTGACCAAGGATGGCGCTGGCACGCTGACGCATACCGGGGAAAGCACTGGGGTGCAGGGAAATCTGGTGGTGAATGAGGGTAAGCTTCTTAACTCAGGTACGCTGGCATTTGATAAGATTGAGTTGAACGGCGGGCAGCTGGAGAACCAGGGTACGATTACCGGGGTGGAAATCAACGGTGGCATTCTTTCCGGCAGCGGTGTATTTGGCGGGCTGACCATGAAAGCTGGTCAGCTGGTGGTGGGTAATTCGCCCGGATTCCAGCAATATACGGATGCTCTGCGCGCAGAGGGCGGTGAGCTGGTCTTCTCCGTAGGCGGTGTGGCAGAGGCGGCGACCTCCACCTGCAAGGGCTGGGAGTCTACCGTATACTCGAATATCGATATGGGCGGTAATGAGCTGCACCTGGGGGCGGATACCACGCTGACGATAGCGATGGGCGGTTCGATGCTGGAGAATCTTACGGGGGATTTCAGCATGGTATTGTTCAGCAATGTGGGCAATATCGATTCCTTCACCGACGGCGTACTTGCGACGCTGCTGGAGAACACGCGTTTCATCGTGACAGATGAAGAAGCTGGGGTGCGCGAGGGTTGGGAAGCCGGGGCGGATTTATCCTCTCTGGTGCAAAACGTGGCGTATAGCGTTTCCGGAACATCCCTTGTTCTCTCCGGGCAGTTCGCGGCTGTGCCGGAACCCGCCACGGCAACGCTTTCGTTGCTGGCGCTGGCCGGGCTGGTCATGCGTCGCAGACGCCGCTGAGATTCGGGGTGGAGGTTAGCTATGTCGTAGCCAGGGACATCAGTCCCTGGCAGCAGGACTGATGTCCTGCTGCTTCCGATGCCGTGGGGCTTTTACTTCATATCGGTCACGCCGATGCGGTCAATCACATTGAGCTGCTGCATGAGTTGCTCTGCCGTGGTGTGGCCCTTCAGCAGGCTGCGGTAGTGCTCAATCAGCTCCGTGGTTTTCTCGGCGGTTTCGTCCAGCAGTTCCAGGCGGAAGCGGTTCAGTCCGCAACGGCGCATGCCGTCCACATAGCGCGCGGCGGATTGGGCCTGGCCGTTGAACATGGTGTTGCGGCAGCCCTCATCGCTGCGCAGGTAGTGCATGGCATGTGTGCGGTCCATGATGCGCACTTTGTGGTGCTCGCAGGGCTGGCCGCAGTCCTTGAAGCTGTGCCCATTGCTCAGGAAGGTGCAGAACACGCAGTGCTCGGTGTGGAACATGGGGATGTGCTGGTGCAGCGTGAGCTCCAGCGCCGGGCCGCAGCCGCTCTTCAGTAAGTCGGCCAGCTGGGCTGCGTTCAAATCGTAGGAAACCGTGAGCAGGCGCATGCCGAAATCCTGCCACAGGGCCACACTCTCCGGGTTGGCGGTGTTCAGCGAGAAATCGCCAATCATCTTCACGCCCTTATTGCGGAACCAGTGCGCGGCCCCCAGGTTGCGCACCAGTACACCATCCGGCTCTGCCTGGGAGATGTACTTGAAATACCCGCCCTCATGCGGCTTCATGATGCGCATGGTTGCTATCCAGATATGGGTGTTTAAGTGTTTTTCTCTGATTTCTTTAGTCACCTGCGCGTAATCGCGTATGTTCTTGAAATCGAGATAAATGCGCTTGATGCCTGCTGCGGCTGCGGCGAAAGCCTGCTCTGGTTCGCGGCAGAGAACGGAGAGTTTGTAGCCCTTGCCGGGGGCGAGGGGAGGGAAGGGGTGGCTCCAGCCCTGCCAGGTGACGCGGCTGCGCTCCGCAGGGATGTCCTGCGGCAGTTGCTCCACCAGCTCGCGGCGCATGCGGTTGAGCACCGAGACGGGAAGCATGAGCTCCTTTTCCAAGGTGTAAGTACATTTGCCAAGGGAGAAGCCGGTGCCGCCAAGACGGGAGAACTGCGCCTCGATGGTTTCCGGGGTGAGGGGGCGCTTTTCAGCCGGTTCGAGCGGTTGGCCGCTGCCCACAGTGATGCCGCGGCAGGTGGCGGTGAGCTGGCTGCCCAGGCGGCCTTCGAAATGGATATCGAGCGACTGTCCGGGCGTGGTGGCGGCATGGCGTTCAAAGTTGCACCAGGTGTCGTGCAGGTATTTATCCAGCGCGGGGTCGGCGGTTTTCCAGAGCAGGTCGCCAGGGCGCACAAAGCGCCAGTCGATGCGGCTGCCTTTGCCGTGGAAGAAAAGCCGGTTGCCCTGGGTGCGCCAGATGCGGCCGCCTTGTTCCTCATTGCGGTCCTGGCCGGCATCAATCACGAATCCATCGCCCGGGGCAATGGTGATGAGCGGTGCGGCATCCAGCTCCACCCAGCCTTCGCTACAGCGCATGATGCGCCCGGCGAGTGCACCGCGTTTCTTGCCGAACCGCCCGTGCGTGAGCAGCGGGTGGTCTGTGCCATCGAGCCAGCCGGTGGAAAAACCGCGGGAGAAGGCCATCTGCATGGCATAGAGGTCGCGTACCCGTTTTTCCGCCTGCACGGGCCTGCCTGCCAGGGCGGCATCCACGGCGCGGCGGTAGGCGCGGGTGGTGGCGGCCACGTATTCCGGGCTCTTGAGACGGCCTTCAATCTTGAAACTGTGCACCCCGGCGGCAAGCATCTGCGGCACGCGGTCGAGGGCGCATAAATCCTGCGGTGAGAAGATGTAGCGGCGTTCCCCAAGGTCGCGCAGGCGGCCATCTACCTCGAGTTTGTAGGGCATGCGGCAGGCCTGGGCGCATTCGCCGCGGTTGGCGCTGCGCTGGCCCAGGGTTTCGCTGGTGAGACACTGGCCGGAATAGGCCACGCAGAGTGCGCCGTGGCAGAATACCTCAATCGGTTTGGTGGTGGCTTTGGCGCAGGCTTCAATCTCGCGCAGCGAGAGCTCGCGCGAGAGCACAATCTGCTGCGGGTCGAACAACTCATCCACCAGCCGGACGGCTTCCGGGCTGCTCACGGTCATCTGGGTGGAGATGTGCAGCTCGATGCTCCAGCGCCCGGCTTTGCGGTGCTCCGCTATGAGGGCGGCAAGCCCCATGTCCTGCACGATGACGCCATCCACCCCGGCGGCATCCAGCGCGTCAAGATAACTGACCGCCTGTTCGAACTCTGCCGGAAAAATCAGCACATTCATGGTGACGTAGCCGCGTACTCCATGGGTGTGCAGGAAGGGAATGAGCGAGTTCAGGTCCCCTACTGTAAAGTTATCCGCGCGCATGCGCGCGTTGAACTGGTCCAGCCCGAAGTAGATGGCATCGGCGCCATTGGCTACGGCGGCGCGCACGCAATCCCAGTTGCCCGCGGGGGCTAGAACTTCCGGCTTGGAGCTCATGATGAGGTGTAAGGCTACCGTATTCAGACCATGCTGCGGATGCGGGCTCTCTCGAAGTCCGCGGGGCAGATGGTGACGTTTACTTTATCCCCGGGTTTGATGATATCGAGCAGGTGGGCTTCCTTGAGCTGCACGAAGGCGACCGTGGCTTTGCCATTGGGCAGGGTGGCATGGAAAGCGGTGGGCGCAAAGCGCTCACGGATGGTGCAGATGCAGTCGATATACTGGGAGGGGTACTGGTTCATGGTGGACGGTATCAGAAGATGGATTGGAGGAGCGAGCCTGCGGCTTCTGCTGCGGATTCGATGGTGGAAGCCGGGGCAGGGGCGGTTTCCTGCTGTTCAGCCCCGGTTTCTTTCGTGGGTGCGTGGCGGAACAGGGCATCGAGCATGAGAGAGGCAGGACCTTTGGTGATGATGTCGCCCAGTTGATTGCCGATGAGCGTGGTGAGGCGCACGCTGAGGTCTTCCTGCGGGGCATCAATGGTGCCGCTGAGGTTCATGTTGACCCAGATGTAGCCTTCTTCGCTGCCGCTGGCAGTGAATAATTTATTTGCCAGCAACTCTCGCGGGAGCGGCAGGGTTTCTACAATCTGCTCCGGCAGACCGATGGTGAGCGTGCCGCCCAGTCGTTTATTCCTGCCGACGATGACGTGCCCGCGCACCAGCAGGATGCCGCCTTTGGCGCTGATGTTGATTTTGTCGAACAACCAGGCCTCGCCCGCCTTGCTGTCGCGGTATGGATACAGGATTTCGCAGTCGCTCTTTTCCAGCTCAATGCTGCGGTAAGGATAGGTGTTGCCCATGGGCAGCTGTGAGAGAATGGGCAGCCCTTCCAGCACACCGTTCTGCAGGGAGAGATTGCCGGAAGCTGTGCCCACTCCCTTGGAGCTGCCGGTGAGGACGATGCGCCCGTATAATTCGCCATGCAGGCGCTTTTTCCAATCTTCACTGAGCAGGCGGTGCGGGTTCCCCTTGTTGACCTGGATATCGGCTGTCCAGCGGTGCTGCCGGGTGTCGTAATGCGCCTTGGTGCGCATTTCTCCGGGGGAGAGCATGATGCGGCATTCCGTCAAATCCAGGCTGTTGCCGTTGCGGATGAGAGTGGCAGATTTGACGCTGCAGTCGCGCAGGTAGGAAAAGGGGGTGTGCAGGCGGGCGTTCTCTGCATTGAGCTGCCAGGCACCGCGGGCAATTTTCGGTGCAGGGGTGGCAGTGACATCCGCCCCGAGCAGCTGGTAGGTCTGGCCTTGGTGAGCCAGGTGAATATCTGTATCCCGGCATTCAAAGTAATCGAGCTGCAGTGATTCGGAATCGAGGGTGGGTGCTGCGTCCTCTGCCTTGCGGGAGTCCGGCTTCCGGGTGGTGGCGTTCTGCTTGTTCTTCTGGGCGGCAGGTTTCTTCCTGCTGGTGGAAGAGGTGGTTTTCGATCCGGTGTTGATGATGAGGGAGGCATCCTCCATGGTGAGCTTGCGGAGATGCACTTTGCGGGTGAGCAGTGCGGCGCGGTTCAGCTCAACATTGACTCCGGTGGCCCGTGCCATTTCAATCTGGCCGAGGTGCGCCAGGTTAATGCCATCCGTTGAAACGCGGCTGCCGTTGATGCGCAGATTGCTCTGCAGCTCCACCTGCCCAGCTTTCAGGCTGGTGCGGGCGGTATCGCTCACGCTCTGGCGGAAAGAATCGCCCTGCAGGTAGGCCAGTAACTGGTAATACCCCACCGCCAGCAACAGGGCGAGCACCGCGATGATGGCCGCGGCGATGATGCAGATGCGGCGCAGCAGGGGGGAGTTGGTGTTTCTGCTGTGCGGTGAAAAAAGTTTTGCTTTGCTGCGCCTTCCCATAAGTCGCCCCTCTTATAACAGGGAGTTACCCGATTTTCAAGCGTTTAATGTAATAACCGTTCCCGAAATGCCCAAAAAGTGCTCCGGACACGAATTTTGTATTGACTATTTCAGGTGGATTTGCTTGAATAAGCATCGGAATTATCTAACCATATTCTGATTTATGAAATTCACCGCTCTCATCCTTTCCGTTGTTTCTGCTGTGGCTCTCAGCTCCTGCTGCTGCCAGAAGCAGGCTATGCCCAAGCTTCGTAACATGCCGATGGACCTTGTTCCCGAAGACCAGATTGGTACTCCTGCCACTCCCGGCGATACTGCAACTCAGCCCACCGCTCCTGTGAAGGTGCTTGACGGTGCTGGCAAATAAGCCTGGTGTTCCAGAAAGTTTCAAACCCGCCGGAGATGAACTCTGGCGGGCTTTTTTTGCCTTGTCACCCGGGGGGGCTTCGTGGTACTGTGGAAGCATGAAATCACTTCATTTGTTTACCTTGTTGGGCTGCCTGGCGCTGGTGTCCTGTTCCACTCAGCGCTATGTAGGAAGTCATGGTGAGACAACCGCAACGCCTGCCATTGCGGATGTCTCCGCGCGTCCGGCCCGGAATGTTGTCCTGATGATAGGAGATGGTATGGGGGCAGAGCAGGTGTGGGCTGCCTGGCTCGCCAACCGGGGCGCATTAAATATCACAACCTTGCCGGTGACCGGGTTTTCGGTGACAACCTCCGCCTCGCACCTGATTACGGATTCCGCGGCCGGTGGCACCGCCATTGCCTGCGGCTGCAAGACGAAGAACGGACAGCTGGGGATAACGGCGGATGGAACTCCGGTGGATTCGCTGGCGGTGCAGATGCACCGTGCAGGGAAATCAACAGGCCTGGTGGTTACCAAGTCGATAACGGATGCCACTCCGGCGGCGTTTTATGCACATGTGAAGAGCCGGCGGCAGACTGCGGATATTGCTGCAGCACTGGTGAAATCGGATTTTGAGGTGATAGTGGGTGGTGGCTCGGCTGACTTAAGCGCCGGGCAGCTTGCTGCGCTGGAAAAGAAATGCCAGTTGTTTGAACTGGCGGCACCGGGAAACTGCGTGGCGGCTGCAAAGCGCCCCGGTTGGCTGGCAAAGCGCGTGCAGAATGCGCTGGAGGTGCTCAGTAAGGATAAGGATGGTTTCTTCCTGATGGTGGAAGGTTCGAAGATTGATACGGAGGCACACCTGAATTCCCTGACCGGCACCGTGCAGGAGACGCAGGACTTTGACCAGGCTGTGGGTGCTGTGCTCCGCTGGATGCAGAAACACCCGGATACGTTGCTCGTGGTGACGGCAGACCATCAGACCGGAGGCCTTTCCATACTCGATGGTAACAAGGAAAAAAGCGAGGTGAAAGGGCATTTCAGCACATACCACCACAGCGGGGTGGCTGTGCCCGTCTACGCGGCGGGGGCAGGGGCATCTGCCTTTGCCGGTGTGCAGGAAAATACGGCTTTCTTTACTAAAATTCAGAATGCCGCCGGGCTTGGTTCACGCGCATGTACGGCGAAATAACAGAATTTTATCGAAAAAAATCCAGAAATGGAACTTCTTTCTTGCTAAGTTGGGGGAATATGGTTAAATAGAGAAGTCAATTCTGCATTACCAAACTATGAAATCCATGATTACTCGTTTTAGTGTTCGTGCGCTGTCCCTGCTGACTGCCGCTATGATTACCCTCCCCGGTATGGTGCTGGCCCAGGAAGAGGCTGAAGCTGCTGCCAAGCAGACCAACATGCTCCAGAAGTGGGTTATTGACGGTGGTTGGACCATGATTCCGCTCGTGATTCTGTTCTTCATCACCATCATGCTTGTGGTATTCGTGGCCATGCAGCTCAACAAGAAGCACTTTGCTCCCGCCGTGCTGCGCGACGAACTCGTTGCTCTCATGGGTGAGTGCCGCGTGCAGTCCGCCATCAAGCTGGCTACCGAAAGCCCCACCTACCTGGGCCGCCTGGTTGCCTATGCTCTGCCGAATGTGGACGCTAACCGCCCCGAAGACCTGGGCAAGGACGCTGTGTCCGATGCTGTGGCTGACTTCACCGCCAACGAGCGCCCCTCTCTGATGCGCTATGTGGACCTCCTGGCTCTGTGCGGTTCCACCGCTCCGACCATCGGTCTGTTCGGTACCATTCAGGGTATGGTGGAAGCCTTCGCCGTGCTGGCTGAAACCGGCCAGGCTGACCCGACCACGCTTGCAGGCTCTATCTCCGTGGCACTTCTTACCACCTTCTGGGGTCTGATTATCTCCCTTATCGCTCTGCCGGTGTTCTACTTCCAGAACAAGCTGGCCAAGGCCCGCGAGGCAGAATGCATCAATGCCATTGAGGACATGATGAATGCTGCCATTAACACCCTGAACGGTGAAGCAATGCTTGCCCGTATCCCCGAAGGCTTCGGTGGCGATGACGAAGAAGAAGCCGACGAAGAGGAATACGAGGAAGAAGAGGGCGAAGAAGAAGAGGAGGAAGCTTAATTCCCTCCGAGTACCCGGGCCGGTCTTGATGCCAGCGAGTAGCTCAAGACCGGCGTAACGAAGAATCCCCTGTCAAATAATATGGCAAAGAAAAACGCACGAGCCGAAGACGAGACAAAGGCTGAGCTGAACATGTCATCCATGATGGATGCGTGCTTCCTGCTGATTATTTTCTTCGTGGTGAATGCCTCCCAGATTACGGTGGCCAAGGATCCCTGCGTCAAGATGCCCAATGCCGTGACTTGCTCCGAGATGAAGGAAGCCAAGGGTTGCGTGGTGGTCAACGTATTCCCCGATGTGGAGAAGATGGATGAACGCACCGCCAAGAAATTTGGCGAGACGTACCAGCCCGGTATCATCTGGAGCGTGTCTGACGGCGCCAAGACCATAGGTTACCAGGCGCAGCAGACCCAGGATCTGACTGACTACATCACCAAGCAGATTGAAATGTGGAAGGCGAAGAATATTCCGCAGGAACAGATTCGTCTCTATGTGCGCGGTGACCAGAATGCTCCGTGGGAGCGCTCTGCCACGGTCATCCGCTGCGCAGCAGCTGCTGGTCTGTCCAACGTGGTGTTCGGTACTCTGCCCGCCAGATAATCATTAACGCAAGAAAGATTACGAAATTATGGCAAGACGTAAACAGCGTGCCGCGGAGCCTGAGGAGGAGCCGCAAATGAACATGTCGTCCATGATGGACGCCTGCTTCCTGCTTCTTATTTACTTCATTGTGGCAACCTCCCTGGTGAGCGAGAAACGCCTGAGTGTTTCTCTGCCCGGCCAGCCCTCCAGCGGCGGCGCACCGCCTCCCCTGGAACCCGGCCGCATCAAGGTGGAAGCCTCCGGTGCTGTCTATTGGAATGGCGATATGCCCATGGGTGGCGCCATGAATCCCGGGCTCGATCCCCGCTCTCCGGAATACCGCCAGGAGCGTGAGCTGAACGAGCTGGTGGAAGCTCTCAAGAACCTGGCAGAAGCAGCCCAGGCAGCAGATACGAACCCCATCGTCATGGTGGATGGTGCTCCGGCAACGCCGCACCAACGCATCGTGGACGTGATGGCCGCACTCTCTGAGGCGGGTATCTCGACTGTGGGCCTGAACACCTCTGCCCAGGAATAATCCTGAAATCGGGCTCAGGAGGGGAGCGTGCCGGAACCAGAATCCGCGTGCTCCCCTTCTTTGTCCCCGATGATAAACATTTTCTAACTCACGAGAATCATTTATGAATAATTACACAACAGCATTATCTGTGATGACCGCCCTGGCATTGAGCATGCCGATGGTGTGTCAGGCGCAGGACCCTCTGTCTACCCTTACCAAGGTGAAGGCCTTGACCAAGCAGGGCAAGACTGAGGATGCCGTGAAGCTTTGCGACGCGGTGATCAAGCGCTACAGCGGCAATGGTGCCACTGCCAAGCAGTTCGCCTACGTGCTGCCGTTCTACGCCTGGGAAAAGGGCGTCTGCTATTTCAAGGGCGGCATGTATGATGAGGCTTACAATGCCTTCAAGGCATTCATGGAAGAACCGAAGTGGAAGGACCCGGCCACCCTGGCACGCGCCAAGGAGAATATTCCCGGCCAGCCCGAGGCATACGAGCCGTACTTTACATATGCTCTGTTCCAGATGGGCAACTGCCGATACAAGCAGGGCGTGGGCGACACCGGCAAGAATAATGGCGACAAGAGCAAGTTTGAGGATGCCATTACCTGCTTTGAGAAGTATCTCAAGCTTGTGCAGAGTGGCAAGGTGAGCTCCATGGAAAAGAAGCTCAAGATGGACGGCCAGATCTGCTTCATTCTGGTGCAGGCATACATCCTCAAGGAAAAACCGGATTTCAAGAAGGCTGCCGAGTACCTGGAGCTGAGCCGCAAGGTGAAGGGCCGTGTGCCGGATGATATGGCCATGGAAGGTCTTAACACCATTGTGAACGTGGCTATTTCCAACCCGGAGAACGTGGGTTGGGTATACAAGTTAATTGAGGCCAGCCCTGCCAGCTATAATCTGGACCCGGCCCGCGCCGCCCGCAACGCCAGCAAGTTCTACAATCTCGGCCAGCGTGCATACAAGGTGCTGGATGAGGCTCAGCGTGCTGGTAATGATGAACAGGCCGCCGAGGCCGCCCGTACAGCGAACACGCTTTTCGGTCTGGTGACGGATGTTCCCGCCGCCCGCACGGCTCTGGCTGCCCAGGTGAAAGCCCTGGGTTCGTACAAGAATCCGCTCACAGATAAGGGCACAGGCGTGCGCCTTTCTGCAGATAGCAGCCGCAAGCTGTATGCCAGCTACAAGAAACTGGAGGAGCAGGGAACCCTGTTCGACGGTTTCTCCGTGCTTTCCACTGCCACCATTGCCAAGGAAATGGGCTCGAACCGCCTGGCCAAGGGTGGTTTCCAGCTGCTGTATGACCGCTATGGCAAGCTCGCCCGCCCGGCTCAGGGAGAGGGAGCTGTGCCCACGCCGCTGCGCGATATGTTCGTGATGCAGCTGGGGTCTCTCTGCCGCCTGACTGGTGATGATGAGGCTGGTCTGAAGTATGAGAAGATGCTGGAAGGCAAGGATATGGGCGACCAGACCAAGATTCTTGTGTTCCAGAAGATGAGCCGCGCTGTGAGCGATAAGGACTGGCAGAATGTAATTCCCTCTGCCCAGGAGGTGATTGAACATTTCAAGGATGATAAGACCAACAAGCTTTACCTCACTGCCCGCTACATGATTGTAGCCTCCCACTATCAGCTGGGTGCGTATGAGGAGGTAATCAAGGCTGCTGATGAGCTTATCGCCAGTGGTGAGATGGTGGCTGCGGAAGGCAAGGATTGTCTGACTCCCGAACAGGCCGCCAACCATGACAACTACACCTACTTCTTCCTGATGGATGCCTGCGCCCGCCTGGCGGGGAATGACCCGGCCATGCGCGACAAAGCGATTCAGACGTTCGAGCAGTTTGCAGCCAAGTATACCACCACGGACCTGAAGATGGCTCCGCTGGCGGACAAGATGTACTACGGCGCGGTTGACCAGCTGCTGAAGCGCAGCCAGACCGCAGCAGACGAAAAGAGCGCTGAGGAGGATAAGAAGAAGGTTATTCAGTACTGCGACCACATGTGCGCTTCCTGGCCGGAGAGCGACCTGTATCCCACTGCAGAGCTTCTGGCTGCCGGTGTGCTCATGAATGCCGCAGAGGATGCCGTGAAGGCTTCTGCTCTGCCGCGTCTGGAGCGCGCTGCTGAGGCTGGCGTGAAGCTGAATTCCAAGAGCGGTCGCTCCACGGCGGCAAACGCCTACTTCTGGCTGGCCTCCTATTCCGCTGATTACCCGAGAGAGGGCGAATCTGAAGAGGCAGTCAAGGCCCGTTGCCGTGAATACGCCGAGCTTTACTGGAAGGATGGCGATGCCGAGGGTGATCCCTATGCACTGCCCATGGCCTCCCTGTACCTGACCATGGTGAAGGATAAGGCTGATTTCGAGAACGCCGTGCAGCGCGCGCAGACAACGATTGCCCGCGAAGCCAACTACATGTTCAAGAACTCCAAGGCTGACCCCGAATTGGAAAAGACCATCAATTCCTATGTGGAGGCTTATGTGAACGGCAACAAGACCTACCTGGGCAAGACTCTGACCCTGGAGGAAAAGACCGCCCACTTCACCAGCTTCCCCGGCATTGACCCGGCGGATAAGTACACCAACGCTATCTTCCGCATGGCCCAGATTAACTCCATGAACCAGGAGCTGGCTGGCCTGAAGGATGACAAGGCAGCAAAGGAGAAGATGGAGGAGCAGATTCTGGCGGTGTTCCGCGATATGACCAACACCTTCAAGCCTGCAGACCTGACCAACTACATCAACGTGCAGGTGGGTGATTACCTCGTGAAGTACGTTTCCAAGTTCCCGGATCCCTCCGCCCGTACGGAAGAGCTTGACCAGGCCGTGGCTTATTACGATGCAGTCATCGAGCGTCAGAAGGACCTGGTGGCTGACGCAGAGCTGGGTAAGGCACATGCCCTGGCCTTCTCGAAGGATGCTGCCAAGCAGGCCCAGGCTGCAGAGCTGTACACCAAGGTATCCACCAATCCGGATCCGAACATCGGTGGCCCGGCTCTGGTAGGCCTCACCAAGCTGCACCTGCGCACGGGTAATGCCACAGCAGCCGTCGAGACTACTACCAAGTATATGCGCAACCGCCAGAACCAGCGCGACCGCCTGGAGATGATGCTGATGCAGGGTGAGGCTTACACCCTGTCCAATGATTCGAAGAATGCGCTGCTTGCCTACATGAACCTGTTCAACCAGTACAAGGGCAAGGTGCAGTATTCCGCCAAGGCATGCCTGGCCATCATGGAAATCTTCTGGAAGCGCAACAACCCGACCAAGGGTGACCGCCTGCAGAAGGGATTCCAGAACTCCGACCGCTGGACTGCCTGGAACACGGGTCAGCTTTACGTGGACCTCATCCGCCGCAGCGGTGTGGAAGCCAAGCTTACTCCGGAAGAGAAGGACGAATTCAACAAGGTGCTCAGCGCTGTGCATAACTACGGCACAGACCCCGCCGTGATGAAGGAAGATAAGGCTAATAAGGAATTCAAGCGTAATCTCCAGAGCGGTAAGAAGAAGTAATCATTAACCACTATTTCCAGAATATGAAATCATTGAAATACATGGGATTTGCTCTGGCAGCTGCTACCTGCATGCAGTTTGCAGCGGCTCAGCAGCCTGCCAAGTTGAGTGCTTATGTCCAGGTGCCCGGCGGCAAACCCGATTTGCTTGAATTGGAACGCAGTGATGGTAATGGCTCATTCTTCTACCTGCAGAAGGGCACTGACCAGCTGATGCAGACCAAGGCTTCTGCCTGCAAGATGTTCTATATCCAGACTCCCGCTGAAATGGCTAATGCGCTCCGCGATTACTACGGTGGTGATTATGCTGATGCTCGCAAGCAGTTTGCCTCCATCAAGAAGAAGTATGCCGCCTTTGCCGGCCTGCCGGGGTCTCCCTGCACCATGTCTGCCCTTTATGAGCTGACCTGCGCTGTGCGCATGCTCGATGTGGCCGCTGCCAAGACGCTTGTGGGTTCCTTCCCCGGAGCATCTGCCCTGACTGGGGCAGATGTAGCCCGCCTGGAGGCAGCCAAGGTGTTTGCGCTCATTGATGATAAGCCGGAATCCTTTGCCACCATCAAGGCTGGGGTGGAGGAAATCGTCAAGACCCATGGGCGCAACCTCGACAGCGAAAGCAATGGCTGGCTGCGCTATGCTCTGGCCCGCGCCGCCGCCTCCATGGTGCCGGCGGAGCAGGTTCAGGCCACCATTGCAGAGGATAAGGCGAAAGCTGCCAGTGCTGCGGTGGACTTCTACTGCCAGGCGGTGATGAGCATGCATGGTGCTCAGAAACTGCTGCCGGCGGATGCCCTCAACCGCGCCATGGCGCTGCTCTGGGCGATGCCTGGCGTGCAGGATTATGCCGCCAAGGTGGGCACTCCCATGACCAAGACCGGCTGGAACGCTGCGCCCGCAGATTTCCGCGATGCCGTGGCCATGGCTCATTACCTGAAGACTGTTTACCCGAGCGAGACTCCCAATGCGTTTGCTGATAAGCTGGATGCTTATTACTTCAATGCCATGAAGGGTGTCAAGAAGGGTGAATAAGCGGTGCCGCTTCTCTCGAATCCGCGGGGCTGGGTCCCCGCGGATTTCTTTTTACTGGAAACTATACCGAAAGTATCAATATGGTAGATATGTTGGTGCGCTTGTATGCGCTGCCGGATGGTGCGCCCTTGCGCCAGAAGCAGGAAGAGCAGGGGGTGCATATCCGCCCGTGCCGCCCGTATGAAATGCACGCTGTGCAGGATTGGATTGCACGCACGTTCAGTACCCGCTGGGTGAGCGAGTTCACGGTGGCCATGTCTCACCAGCCTGCTGGCTGCATCATTGCCACGCGGAATCGCGAAGTGCTGGGATTTGCCTGTTTCGATGCCACCATGCGCGGCTTCATCGGCCCCATGGGCGTAGACCCAGCCTTGCGTCTGGGTGGGGTTGGCAAGGCGCTTCTGGTAACGGCACTGGAGCAGATGAAGACGCTGGGATATGCGTATGCCGTCATCGGTGGTACCGGCCCGCAGGAGTTTTACTCCCGCACGGTGGGTGCTACTGTTATTGAGGGGTCAGACCCTGGTATTTATGCGGACATTTTGCCTGAACCCAGCTGATGCTGCATTTATTGTATGCCTGTTTACAGTGAAAATATAAAAATCCTTTCATTTTTTTCTGAATCACGATTCTTTACCTTGACACGAGCCATAAATCCTGCTAATTTGTGGAACGTAGATTATCTTATTCCCTCCATGAAACGTTTTCTCTTCATTCCCTCTTGCGCTCTGCTGACTTTCGGCATGCTTACCTCTTGCCAGAAAGAAGAAAAGACTGCCCAGCAGCTGGCAGAAGAACTGACTGCTGAACTGCAGAAAGTGACTGATTACAAGACTGCAGAGGCTGTAGCCCCCCGCGTGGAGGCTCTCAATAAGCGCTTCCAGAACGCCAGCGTTCGTGTGTTCAGTGCTGATGCAAACGCCCTGGCCGGCAGCAATGTGAATGCTTATTCCGAAGCTGTGTGCGGTCTTGTGCGTGAACTGGGTCGCGTGCAGGCCAGTAAGCCTGTAACTGAGGCTGCGGGCGAGGTGGACGACGCCGCGCTGGTTCGTGCCGTGGGTGTGGGTACGGGTGTTGCTTCTGCTTCCCCTGCCAAGGAACAGTTCACCAAGGGCCAGCTCTACACCTACAACGCTGATTCTGAAAGCAACAACAACCCGCCTGCCTTCGCCGAATACTATGGTTCTGAGAAGCTGGCCGCCGCTCTCGCCTATGTGGCTTCCACCGATGATAACGGTGCTTTCAAGTTCGCCAATGAGGAGGATGTGCCTGCAATTCCCGCCGCTGTTGAAGTGGAACCCGAGGAGATGGAGGCCATGGATGTGACTCCCGCAGAGGAAGAACCCGCTACGGAGGAAGAGCCCGCTGCTGAAGAGGAACCCGCAGCAGAGGATGAGCCTGTTGCTGAGGAAGAACCGGCAGCTGAGGATGACCTTTCCGTTGATGAGGAACCCTCCGTTGAGGAAGAGCCCGCAGTGGAAGAAGAACCTGCTGCAGAGGAAGATGTAGTTGCTGACGAGGAGCCCGCAGATGACGCTGCCGATGAAGAGGTGAGCGACGATTCCATGGGTGAAGACCTCGGCGGTGATGAAGAGCTCGATATGGACATTGAGCTGTAAATAATAATTTTCACCTTGATTATCACGTTTTGATGATGCCCGCCGCAGTTCTCTGAAAAGAGGGCTGCGGTGTTTGTTTCAGGTTGCTATGTCCCGGTTGCTGTATACTTGTGCGTATGATGGGCTGGCCTACTGCGGTTGGCAGAGCCAGCGCGGCGGGAATTCGGTGCAGGATACCATAGAAACGGCCATGTCCCGCATCCTGAAGGAGCCGGTACGCATTGCGGCCAGTGGCCGCACAGACGCGGGCGTGCATGCGCATGCACAGTGTTTTCATGCGGATGTGCCCGCAGCATGCCGCATGAATGCGGAAAACTGGGTGGCGGCGCTTAATGCGCATCTGCCTGCGGATATCAGAATCATGCATGTGCGCCAGGTGGCAGATGATTTTCACGCCCGGTTTGATGCCGTGGGGAAGGAATATGAATACCTCATCAGCCGGGCAGAGGTGCTTAGTCCCTTTATGCGCGGGCGCGTGTGGCATGTGCCGCACAGCTTTGATGCCGCAGCCCTGGCTGAGGCGCTGCGCGTGTATGAAGGTACGCATGATTTCCGCCGCTTTGCGGCCAACCGGGGAAATGAACCGGCCGAACCACCGGCGGATTTCTATATACGGACGATATTCTGCGCTTCTCTGCAGGAAGAGGGGGATTTATTGCGCCTGCGGTTTCACGGAAATGGCTTCATGTACCGCATGGTGCGCCTGCTGGTCGGGACGGCTCACCAGGTGGCGCGTGGGCGTATGTCGCGAGGTGACCTGGCTGCCATGCTGGACAAGCCGCTGGGGGGCAAAACAAGATATTGCGCGCCGGCAGAGGGGCTTTACCTGCACCGCGTGTTTTACGAAAAATGAAACATCCCTGCCCGGAACAGGGCAGGGATGCTGATATACGCGGACTTATTCAGCCTGGGCAGGCGCGGGCGCGTCGTTTGCCGGGGCCGGAGGGCAGCAGGACTTTGTGTCCTTGCACTTCTTCTCGCAGATTTCCTTGCACATCTTCTTGTACTTTGCGGCCAGCTCGGGGTTCTTTTCCACGCCCTTACCAGTGGCGTACATGTGGGCAAGAGCCATGCAGGCACCTGCGTGACCCTCTGCGGCGGCTTTCTCCAGACCGGGAAGGGCTTTATTGTACCATTCCTTTGCCTTCTGGGCGTGTTCCTCTGTCGCTTCAGGGGCGGTTTCGGTGAGATACGCAACAGTATATTGAGCAATGGGGTCGCCATTTTCTGCTTCTACGGTAACGGTCTCGATGTCGAGCCATGCCTGCTCTCCGTATTGAATGCCCTTTTCCTTGTTGTCGCAAGGTGCTTTGCATGAAGCATCTGCGGTGCAGCAAGGAGCACACTTGGTGGCTTTGCGGGTGGGGCATTCAGCTGCGGTGGCCCACTGGGCAAGGCCGAGCAGTACGGCGGCGGTTGTGAGTGCTAATTTCTTCATAGGCCCCCATTCTGAACCTGGAAACGTGTCTTTTCAATCCAACTTTCCACCTGTTTGCCTATCAGAATTTGCTGGAAATAGACGAATTTTTATCTTTTTTGCAAAAAAATAGAAATAATCATTGACTTCGGTGGTAAGAGTGTGTATACTCCCCTCGCTTTCACGTCTCACACGAAAGTGGGACGCCCGGAGTCAAGTCGCTTCTGTAGCTCAGTGGTAGAGCGCATCCTTGGTAAGGATGAGGTCGCGGGTTCAAATCCCGCCAGAAGCTTTTTGATTTCTTGCAAGAATAAGCAGCCCAAACTTAATAAACGATTATGGCCAAAGAATCATTCCAGCGCACCAAGCCCCACGTGAACGTGGGTACGATCGGTCACGTTGACCATGGCAAGACTTCTCTTACCGCTGCAATTACTAAGGTTCTTGCAGACCGCGGTATGGCTGAAGCTCGTGCTTACGATCAGATTGACGGTGCCCCCGAGGAACGTGAGCGCGGTATTACCATTTCTACTGCCCACGTTGAATACGAGACCGAGACCCGCCACTATGCACACGTGG
>JAFYRS010000117.1 GCA_017546845.1 Akkermansia sp. | reverse complement strand
TGGCCCGCATGCAGTATGCGCTCCCCCGCATGGCCGGCATGTGGAAGCACCTGGACCGCCAGCGTGGCGGCTCCGGTGGCGGAAAGGGCGGCGGTGCTGCGGCGCGCGGTGAAGGTGAAAAGCAGATTGAAGTGGACCGCCGCCTGGCGCGCGAACGCATTGAGGCGATTCGCGATGAACTGGAACTGGTGCGCCGCCAGCGCGGCACCCAGCGCAAGGAACGCACCCGCCAGGGCATCCCCACGGCTGCCATTGTGGGCTACACGAATGCAGGCAAGAGCTCGCTGCTGAATCTGGTGACCGGGGCAGGGGTGCTGGCGCAGAATATCCTCTTTGCCACGCTGGATACCACGAGCCGCAAGATTGAACTGCCGGACGGTCAGCCCCTGGTGCTTACGGATACGGTGGGCTTTATCCGCAACCTGCCGCACCGTCTGGTGGAGGCGTTCAAATCCACCCTGGAGGAAGCTGTGCTGGCGGATTTCCTGATTCAGGTGGTGGATGCGAGCGATGAAGATGCCCTGCGCCACTATGAAACCACATGCGAGGTGCTCAACAGCCTGGGGGCCCAGGATAAACCCATGGTGGTGGTGTGGAATAAGTGCGACCTGATTCGCGAAGAGCTGCGCGAGGTGACGCTGGCTGCCCTGGCTGCCAAGGTGGATTGCCCCAGCCTGACCATGAGCGTGGTGGAAAACAAGGGGGTGGAAGAGCTGATGGCTTCTTGCGTGGAGATGCTTTCGCACCGCGTGGAGCGCCAGACCTACCGCATTCCCCTGGCTGAAAGCCGTATCATTGCCATCATGCACCGCGACGGCAAAGTGCTGAACACGGAATACGAAGGGAACGATGCCCTGGTGGAAGCGATTCTGCCCAAGGAATTTGCCGCCCGCATTGCCCAGTACCGCGTATGAGGAAGATTGCTTCAGTGCTTTGCCTTTTGCTGGCTGCCTGTTCGCAGAATCCTGCGGACCTGGCCGCCTATTACCGCGCAGAGGGTGACCGCCTGGAGGAGGAAACCCGGCATGTGCGCCTGGCGTATACCTTTGAGGATTTTATTGCCAACCCGGAGTACCGCCAAACGCGTGATATGTGGCGCGGCTCAGCCCTGGAGCAGAACCTGCCGAAGAAATCACACGTGGAATTCCTGCTGGAGGAACAGCGGGGCCGCCTGTACATCAATGGTATCATCGCCATGGATTTTCCCATCTGTTCGGGGCGCGTCGGCGGCATGGAAACCCCGGCGGGAACATTCCGCATCACCCAGAAGGAAGCGCTGCGCCGCTCTAACCGTTACGGTGCCTTTCTGAGCAAGGAGGATGGCAGCGTCATTGAACGCGGGGTGGCGGTGACGGATACGCCGCCCGAAGGGGCGTATTTTGAGGGGGCGGACATGCCGTACTGGATGCGCTTCAATGGCGCTATCGGCATGCATGTGGGGAAGGTGCACCGCGATACCGATTCGCACGGCTGCGTACGCGTGCCGGAGGAGGCCGCGGCCATTTTGTTCGAGAAACTGGGAATAGGTTCTAAAGTCATAGTGAAGTAAGATGATTACGCGTTTGCATTCGGCCGCGGTGGAGGGAATCCGCGGATATGAAGTCCAGGTAGAGGTGGATGCCCGCCCGGTGGAGGACATCGGGCGTATGGCCGTGGTGGGGCTGCCGGATGCCGCCGTGCGCGAAAGCGTGCAGCGCGTGACCTCTGCGCTGACGAATAGTTCGTTTTTCCGCCCCGGTGATATGCAGGTGACGGTGAATCTGGCGCCGGCAGATGTGCGCAAGCAGGGACCGGGCTTTGACCTGCCCATTGCCCTGGCGCTGGAGATGGCCATCCAGGAAAATTACCGCGATGTGCCGGAGGCGTTCAAACGCCGCGTTCCCACCGGGCTGGAATCCTGGTGCCTGGTGGGTGAGCTGGCGCTGGACGGCATGGTGCGCGGGGTGCGTGGTGTGCTGCCGCTGGCCGTGGCGGCGCGCGATGCCGGGCGTTCGTTCATGATGGTGGCGCCGGAGAACGCCGCTGAGGCTGCCGTGGTGGAGGGGCTGACCGTGTATGCCGTGGAATCGCTGCGCGAGGCCTGGGATGTGCTGCTGAATCCGGCCAAGTTTACGCCGTTTACCCTGCCGGAAGAGTGGGCCCCGTTGCCCGCCGCTGTGGATTTCGACGAAGTGAAGGGGCAGCCATACGCCCGCCGCGCCATGGAAATTGCGGCGGCCGGTGGCCATAACCTGCTGATGTGTGGCAGCCCCGGCAGCGGCAAGAGCATGCTGGCCAGCCGCCTGCCCACGATTCTGCCACCGCTTACGCAGGATGAAGCCCTGGAGGCCAGCGCCATTCACTCTGTCTGCGGGCAGCTGCCGCGCAGTGGGGGATTGCTGGCGCAGCGCCCGTTCCGCAGCCCGCACCACACGATTTCCGATGTGGGGCTCATGGGGGGCGGCTCCAATATCACGCCCGGGGAAATATCGCTGGCGCACCATGGGGTGCTGTTTCTGGATGAGCTGCCGGAGTTTGCCCGCCGTACGCTCGAAACACTGCGCCAGCCGCTTGAAAGCGGGGTGGTGACGATTTCCCGCGCCAGCGGCAGTATGGATTTTCCCTGCCAGTTCATGTTTGTGGCGGCCATGAACCCGTGCCCCTGCGGGTATCTGGGGGATGCCACGCACCGCTGCCGTTGCTCTCCGGCAGATGTAACGCGCTACCGCAAAAAGATTTCCGGCCCGTTGCTCGACCGTTTCGACATCATCATCGAAGTGCCGCCGGTGTCACCAGCCAGCCTGCTGAGCAAGCCTGATGGCGAGAGCAGCGCTGTCATTCGCGAGCGCGTGGTGGCGGCCCGTGCCCGCCAGATGCAGCGCTATGCCGATACGGGCGCTGTATGCAATGCCCGGCTGAGCGGGAAGAAGCTGCGCCAGTATTGTCCGCTGACTCCGCCGCAGCAGCAGATGCTGCTGGATGCCGTGGCGCAGCTCGGGCTCTCGGCGCGTGCCTTTGACCGCATTCTGCGCGTGGCCCGCACCATTGCCGACCTGGCAGGGTGCGAGCAGCCAACGGATGCCCACCTGTACGAGGCCATCCAGTTCCGCCAGTTTGAATGCCAGCTGCGCGGCTGATTACTTGCCGATTCGCTTGCGGAAGTATTCGATGGTGCGTTCCAACCCTTCGCTGAGCGGAATGGTGGGTTGCCAGCCCAGCTCTTTACCAGCCAGGGTGATATCCGGGCGGCGCTGGGTGGGGTCGTCAGAGGGCAGGGGGCGCTGCACCAGTTTGCTGGTGGTTTCAATTTTCTGCAGCACCATGTCGGCCAGCTGGCGGATGGTGAACTCGCCGGGGTTGCCCAGGTTCACGGGGCCGGTAAAGCCCTGGGTGTTTTCCATCATGCGCACCATGCCTTCAATCAGGTCATCTACATACTGGAACGAGCGGGTCTGCTGCCCCTCACCGTAAATGGTGATGTCCTCGCCACGCAGCGCCTGGCAGATGAAGTTGGAAACCACGCGGCCATCGTTCGGGTCCATGAGCGGCCCGTAGGTGTTGAAAATGCGGATGACGCGGATGTCCACGCCCTCGTGGCGGTGGTAATCAAAGAAAAGGCTTTCGGCGCAGCGCTTGCCTTCATCGTAGCAGGCGCGGATGCCGATGGGGTTCACATTGCCGCGGTAGCTTTCCACCTGCGGGTGCACCAGCGGTTCGCCGTACACTTCGGATGTGGAAGTCTGCAGAATGCGGGCCCCGTTCTTTTTGGCGAGTTCCAGCATGTTGATGGCGCCGAACACGCAGGTCTTGGTGGTGAAGATGGAGCGGTCACCCTGGTAGGCAGGCGGAGAGGCCGGGCAGGCCAGGTTGTAGATGCGGTCAAGCTTTTCCGGGCAGTCGTAGGGGTAGATGACATCGTGTTCCACAAAAGTGAAGCGGGGGTTATCCAGCAAATCGCGCACGTTATCCAGTGAGCCTGTGTAGTTGTTGTCCAGGCAGATGACGCGGTGGCCGTCTGCAATCAGGCGGTGGCAGAGATTGGCACCCACGAATCCAGTGCCGCCGGTAACAAGGATGTTCATCATAACGTGTGGATTCTACACCCCACCGCAGGAACAATCAAGACAAATGTTGGGCTTGCGCCGGGAGACTCCGGGTGCTAGAATGAGCGCATGAGTGAAGCACAACTGACACCGCAGCTGGTCCGCGCTGCGCTGACCACCGTCAAATACCCCGGATTCAGCCGCGATATTGTGGCATTCGGTCTGGTGAAGAATATCACCGTGAGCCCGGAGGGGCGCGTGGTGGTGGAGCTTCGCGTGGAAAGCAAGAACTCAGATGTGCCGCGCTATATTTACGAACGCGTCATCAGCGTGCTGCAGGAACTGCCCGGTGTCAGCTCCCACGATGTGAAGATGGAGCACCACGCCCCGGAGCAGAAAAAGGTGGAGCGCGAGGAAGGCGATAACCCCAACGACTGGAAATCCAGCGTGCCGGGCGTGAAGCATGTGATTGCCGTGGCCTCCGGCAAGGGCGGTGTGGGCAAGAGCACGGTTTCGGCCAATCTGGCTGTGGCACTGGCGAAGCTGGGGTATAAGGTCGGCCTGCTTGACCTGGATTTGTACGGCCCGTCCATGGCGCTCATGTTCGGCACGAACGAACGCCCCGGCTGCAGCGATAAGGAACAATTCCTGCCCGTGGAGGCTCATGGGGTGAAGCTGCTTTCCATGGCTCTGCTGGTGGATGGCGATACCCCGCTGGCTGTGCGCGGCCCTCTGGCCACGCGCTATGTGCAGCAATTCCTGCGCGATGTGGAGTGGGGCGGACTCGATTTCCTGATTCTGGACATGCCCCCCGGCACGGGCGATATCCAGCTCACCATTGTGCAGACCGTCACGCTGGCCGGCGCGGTGATTGTGACCACGCCACAGGAAGTGGCTCTCATTGATGCCCGCAAGGCCGTGGGGCTGTTCCAGCGGGTGGATACCCCCATTCTGGGCATCGTCGAAAATATGAGCTACTTCCATTGCCCCAGCGATAACCAGATTTACCACATCTTCGGCGAAGGCGGCGGCGAACGCGAGGCTGCCAAGCTGGGTGTGCCGCTGCTGGGGAAGTTGCCGCTGGATACGCAGACCCGCTCCTGCGGGGATGAAGGCAGCCCCGTGGCACTCGAGGACCCGGAAACCAATCCGGTTTCAGCGGCATTCCGGGCTGTGGCCGCCAATCTGGCCTCCGTTCTGAGTGAATAAGTTGACAGTGTGTTGTTCATGTGTTATTCTCCTGCTATGCGTAATTGTTTTCTGATTCTTGCGGTAGCTGTTCTGGGCGGTGCTGTGCTTGCTCCTGCGCCTCTGTATGCCAAGGATGAGGTGGAGGTTTCCACCGCAGGGCTGGATCGTGCCTATACGGCGGAAATCAAGGCTCTGGCAGAGGCAGAGAGCATGCTCAAGACGATTTCGGATGCCAAGAGTGCCAAGACAGTGAAGGCAAAGCTGATGCACAAGTTCTCCCTGCTGCGTCCGCTGCTGCATGGCAACGATGCGCAGCTGGAGGCGCTGGCCCGTGCGCAGAACAAGGTGAGTGACATCATGTGGGAAATGATGAAACAGCCCTATTTTGAATCAGAGAACATGCAGGAACTGTGGACGGTGATGACCCACCACTTCTCCCGCCGCTCGGCTGGCCGCAGATGATGAAAATTTTATATTTGCTGCTGTGTGGTACGCCGTTGCTGGCGGGTACTTTGCTGGATTCGGCAGAGCCGGTGACTCTCGACCCGGCGGAGATGTCCCGTATATGGGCAGAGGTTAAAGGCGGAAAGGAGGCTTCCGCGCCTGTATCCGATGGCTGGCGCGCTGCCATGCTGGAGCAGGATGAGGAGCTGGCGCGGGTGCTCCTGCTGGCCTGGTTGCAGCAGCAGAATCCGGCACTGGGGCTGGAGGCTGCGGCTAAGGTTTATGCCCATGCTGTTTCGCTGCACCGCCAGGCCCTGCGTGGCAATGCTGCCGCCTGTGCCGCCTGTGCCGGGGCATACAGGGCAGGGTATATGGGCGAATTGCTGCTCCCCGTGTGCGAACAGAAAGCGCGCTGGTTTGAGCAGCGCGCCATTGTTTCCGGTAATTTGCCGGAATAAAGGAAAGTACAAAGTACGAAGCGAGTACGAAGTGAGATACTTCCTACGCTGGCGCGCTGCTGATTCTTTACTTCGTACTTCCCACTTCGTACCTCGTACTTACGCCTGCGGTATCTGCAGTTCGTTCTTCCACTCCGTCACGCCGCGGATGATATCGGCTGCAATGTTGGCCTTGGGCTGCACAAAGCCGGGAATGAACCAGGGGAATCCGCCCACGAGGTCGTGGAATACGCTCACTTCGCCATGGCAGGTGCCGTGGCCGGAGCCGATGCCGATGGTGGGAATAGGGCTGGCGGCGGTGAGCTGTGCGGCCACGCTGTGGCGCGTGCATTCGATGACCACACTGAATGCGCCGGCGCGCACCACGGCCTCCAAATCAGCCATGAGCAGGGCAGCTTCCTCGTCAGTCTTGCCTTTCATCTTGTAGCCGCCCTCTTCCTTGACTTTCTGGGGCAGCAGGCCGATGTGCGCCTGCACCGGAATACCGGCCTGCACAATGGCGCGGATTTCGGCTTCCTTGGCGGCACCGCCTTCGAGTTTCACGGCATCCACCCCGGTTTCCATGAGTTTGCGGGCGTTTTCGAGCGCCTGTTCCGGGGTGTCAAAGGTGTGAATTGGCATGTCCAGAATCACGAGTGCGTTTTTCGCCCCGCGCGCCACGCATTCGCCATGGTGCAGCATGTGCGCCAGGGTCACGTGGGTGGTGTCCGGGTAGCCCAGCATGGTCATGCCCAGGGAATCGCCCACCAGAATCATATCGATGCCGGCTTCATCCAGCATGCGGGCGGTGGGGTAATCGTAGGCGGTGAGCTGGGAAATAGCTGTTTTGCCCATCTTTGCCTGAATGGCGGCAATCTTTTCACTCGTAGTCATGGGAAGAATAATTAAAGCGGGTAGGGGGTTACGGCAGGCCCGGCAGGCAGGGCGGCCAGTAACTGGGCAGCGGTCTGGGCCTGCCCCGGCAGAATGAGCTGCGGGTCGAGGTCGCAGAGCGGGCGCAGCACGAACTCGCGTTCATGTGCCCGGGGGTGGGGCAGGGTGAGGGTGGCGGACTGGCTGGTTTCGCTGCCGCAGCAGATGAGGTCGATATCGCAGGTGCGGGCTTCGCCGTATTCGCCGCTGCGGGTGCGCCCCAGCTCTGCTTCGATACGCAGGCAAAGCTGCAGTATTTCCTCTGCGGGCATATCGGTTTCCACCTCAACGCAGGCGTTCAGATAACGGGGCGAACCTTCCGGACACCCCACCGGCTCGGTTTCGTATACCTGGGAAAGCCGCAGGCCGCCAAAGACATCGGCCAGGTAATCGCAGGCGGATTCCAGGTGCGCCAGCCTGTTCCCCAGGTTGGAACCCAGGGAAAAGACACAGCGGCGCATGGTTGCAGCGGCAGCCATGGGGATTAGTTGGTGAAACCGAGCACGTCCTGCATGTTGTAGAGCCCGGCGGGCTTGTCGGCCAGCCAGAGGGCAGCGCGCACGGCGCCGCCGGCAAAGGTCATGCGGCTGGAGGCCTTGTGCGTGAGCTCCACTCGCTCGCCATCGGTGGCGTACATGACGGTGTGGTCGCCCACCACATCGCCACCGCGCATGGAGTGCATACCGATCTGGCGCTGCGGGCGTGCACCCACGAGCCCTTCGCGGCCGTGCATCACGTCCTTGTTGTAATCCATGCCGGTTTCCTCGCACACCACCTCGGCCAGGGTGCGGGCGGTGCCGCTGGGGGCATCGAGCTTGTGGTGGTGGTGCATCTCAATGATTTCGATATCGTAATCCTTGAGAATCTGGGTGGCTTTGCGGGTGAGCCAGAAAAGGGTGTTCACGCCCACGGAATAGTTGGAGGCGAAGACGATGGGAATCTGCTTAGCAGCTTCAGTAATGGCGGCGCGTTCCTCATCGGTGTGGCCGGTGGTGCCGATGACGAGGGGCTTGCCCTGGGCAACGGCCGTGGCCAGCAGCTCCGGGGTGAACCCGTGGAAGGAGAAGTCGATGGTGCAGTCGGCGGCGCTCATGGCGGCGGCAATGTCCTGCCCCACATCGTGCGTGGCGGCCATTTCGGTGGCTTCATTCAGCTCCACGGCCTGCTTCACCGTCTGGCCCATGCGGCCGGAAATGCCGGTAACAAGAATCTTCATCATGGCAGTTTTTACAGCAGGTTGAAACTCTTGAGCAGGTCGGCCAGCTTGCCGTGCTTCTCTTCCGCCAGCGGCACGAGCGGCAGGCGGATTTCCCAACCGATGTCGCCACGCAGCGCCAGGGCGGCCTTGGCGGGCACCGGGTTCACATCCAGAGACATGAGCCCCTTCATGAGCGGGTAATACTTCTTCTGCAGTTCCAGGGCTTTCTTGCCATCGCCACTCATGGCGGCATCCACGAGGGACTTCATCTCTGCCGGGGCAATGTTGGAGGTCACGGAAACCAGACCCACGGCACCGCAGGAAATGAAGGGAACGGTCAGGCCGTCATCGCCACTCAGCACGGCAAAATCTGCGGGCAGGGCCTGCACCAGCTGGTTCACGCGCTCCACGCTGCCGCCGGCTTCCTTGATAGCTACGATGGTGGGGCAATCTGTAGCCAGGCGGGCCACGGTATCCACGGCAATCTCAATGCCGCTGCGGCCGGGGATGCTGTACAGCATGATGGGCAGGTCGGTGGCCTCGGCAATGGCCTTGAAGTGCTGGTACACGCCCTCCTGGTTGGGCTTGTTGTAGTAGGGGCATACCTGCAGCGTACCGTCCACACCCATGGCGGCAGCAGCCTTGGTCATTTCGATGGCTTCTGTGGTGCAGTTGGCACCTGTGCCGGCAATCACCTGGCAGCGGCCTGCCACAAACTCCACGCATTTGCGGATGATTTCGAGGTGCTCCTCGGTGCTTACCGTGGGGGATTCGCCGGTCGTGCCCATGGGCACGATGCCGTCTACGCCGCCGGCAATCTGGGCTTCAATCAGCCCGGCAAAGGCTTCGTAATCGACTTTTCCGTTTTTGAAAGGGGTAACAATGGCAGTATAAAGTCCCTGGAATTTCATGATGTCAGGAATGGTTTTACTGCGGTATTATAGCGGAAAATGGGCGAAAGTCACGCCTTTTTTATTTTCTGGGCGGCTCTTTCGGCGGGCGGTGAGGGTGGGTTAAGGAATTAAGCTGGCTGTGGTTCAGTCCTGCAGGCAGATGGTGCAGTTGTCCAGACTTTCGATAATGGCAAGTGATTCCACGTGGATGCCCATGCTGCGGAGTTCGTTGCCGCCGTTCTGGAAGGCTTTTTCGATGAGGAAACCCATGCCTGCAAGGGTGGCTCCGGCTTGTTTCACCAGGTCGAGAATTCCCAGCGCGGCCTGCCCGTTGGCCAGGAAGTCATCAATGAAGAGGACACGGTCTCCCGGCCCCAGGTATTCCGCGCTCAGGCAGACGGTGTAGTCCTTAGCCTTGGTGAAGGAATGAATGGTGGTGCAGAGCATGTTCTCCATGGTGCTGGGCTTGTTTTTCTTGGCAAAGACGACCGGAAGTCCCAGCAGATGGCCGAGCATGATGGCCGGGGCAATGCCGCTGGCCTCCACAGTGAGGATTTTGTTGGGGGAGGCAGAGGAAAATCGGCGGACGAATTCCTGCGCTGCCTGGTACATCAGTCCGGCATCCATCTGGTGGTTGATGAAGCTGTCTACCTTGAGGACGCCGCCGGGGAGGCATTTTCCATCCTTGATGATTCGTTCTTTGAGCGCTTTCATGGGGACAATCTGTTGTGCTGCCCGTCAGAATAGCAGTTTATCCTCCGGCGGACAAGAGTTAATCATGAAAAAGCCCCTGCAGGGGGAGCCTGCAGGGGGGGATAGAAGGATGATTTAAATATCAGGCCATGCGGGCGTAGGCGTCGGCTTCGACGGCAGCCCAGAGGGCGTTGATGCTGCATTCGACCTCTGCCTTGGCGGCCACCAGGTCTGTGCCGGGTGTGCCGTGGGCAAAGAGGTAGTACTTGATCTTGGGCTCTGTGCCGCTGGGGCGCACAGCAAAGCTGCGGCCATCCACCAGGTCGATGAAGAGCATCTTTTCTGCGGGAATGGGGTCGCCTTCGGCATCTACCATGGTGCCGGCGGAGAAGTCGCGCAGTCCGGCCACGGCGGTGCCGTCCATCTCGGTGGGCGGGTTTTCGATGTAGCTCTTGGTGAGGGCTGCAATCTTGGCTGCGCCATCAGCGCCTTCCATCACGATGCTCTTGCCGAGTTCCTTGTAGAAGCCCAATTCGGCGTAGATGTTGTTGAGGCACTCCAGCAGGCCGATGCCCCTGGAGGCGAGGTAGGCGTTCATTTCGGCCAGGCAGAGGGCGGCGGCGTTGGCGTCCTTGTCGCGCACGAAGTCCTGGGCCAGGTAGCCGTAGCTCTCCTCACCACCGAAGATGAAGTATTTGCTGTATTCCAGACGCAGGGCGCGGGTTTCGGCCTCGGTCATGCTACGGTAGCCCTGGCGCAGTTCTGCGGGGATGGCCTGCTCGTACTTGCCGAGCTTGGCGGCAATGTACTTGAAGCCTGTGAGTACGTTCACGGTCTCAATGCCGAAGGAGGCGGCGATGGCGTCCTGCAGCGGGCTGGTCACGAAAGTCTTGACCATGACGGCGTGCTGGATGTTCCCCGGGGTGATGATGCCCAGCTCGATGGCGCTCATGCAGCGGTACCAGGCGAGCAGGCAGCCGGTCTGGTTGCCGGTGAGCAGCTGCATCTTGCCCGTGGCGGTGTCGCGCACGGCAATGCCCATGCGGTCGCTGTCCGGGTCAGTGGCAATCACCAGGTCGGCCTGCTCGGCGTCGGCCTGGGCGCAGGCCATATCGAGGGCCGGGGCGTTCTCCGGGTTCGGGCTGGCCACGGTGGGGAAACGGCCGTCCAGCGTGTCCTGCTCGGCCACGGTGCTCACGTTGCAGCCAATCTGCTTGAGGATGGGGACGATGCAGCGGCCGCCGGTGCCGTGCAGGTTGGTGAATACGACCTTGGCAGAGGCTTTGGCGAATACATCCGGGCGCAGGATGATGCCTTTGAGCTTTTCAATGTAGATGGCATCGAATTCAGCGCCGAGGATGCGGAGGCTGCCTTGCTGGTCGGCGGGCAGGGCTTCATAGGTGTCGCTGCTGAGGGCGTTCACTTCGGCAATTACCGCCTTGTCGTGCGGGGCGATGAGCTGGGCGCCGTCGTTGAAGTAGGCCTTGAATCCGTTGTCGTGCGCCGGGTTGTGGGAAGCGGTGAGCACCACGCCAGTGTCGGCGTTCAGCTCGCGGATGGCGAAGGAGACTTCCGGGGTGGAGCAGGGGCCGTCGAACAGGGCGCAGTCGCAGCCCAGGTCGGTGGCAATCTTTGCGCAGTACTCGGCAAAGTCGCGGGAGAAGTGGCGGGTGTCGTGGCCTACGACGATGAGGGGCTTGCGGCCTGTGCCTTCAGCCTCCACGAAGCGGCGCACGTAGGTGATGAGACCGCGCATGGCGCGTCCCACGTTGAAGTAGTTCATGCTGGCGGTGCCCACGCAGGGGAATTCCGGGCGTCCGTTCACGCCGCCCTGACCTTGCTCGGCGATGGTCACAACGGTGCCGATGGTGCGGCCGCGCAGGCCACCCGTGCCGAAGGCCAGCGTCTTGTAGAATCGGTTGTTGAGCTCGGCCCATTCGCCCGCATTGACCAGTTGTTCAATGGCGGCGGGTACCACCGGGTCCTGGGTGCCGCCGGTGAGCAGCCCGATGTTTTCCAGGGAGGATTCCAGCAGCTTGCCCTCGGCAACTGCCTGCTTCAGTGCATCAAGAATCGTTGCATTCATAACTCGCGCGGCATTATACCGCGCGGTCTCGCATTTGGCAAGCCTGCACTCTGTTTACCTGTGGTAAAACATACGTGTCCCAAAGATTTGGGACACGTGGATTTACGATTGACAATTTACGATTGACGAATTGAAAGTTAGCGACTTCCGCCGACAGAGCCACGAATGAATGCTTTCTGCCGATGGAGAGGCGGGCGATATCCTACTACGAATTTTCGCACAGAACACTATGCCTTTATGTCATTTAGGGCTGTTTTCCCATAATCTTTGGGACACATGTGGTGGTAAAATCCGGATTCAGGAACGCTACAGCCCACGCCAGTGGGCGACAGATGTTAGGCAGGTGCAAGCGTGCGTCAGCACGCGCAGCGCCTGCTCCAACAAAAAAACAAACCAAAACCCGTGATAACGGGTGACAGAAAACGATGCTTTATGTTGATGCTTTGCCTTCTGCCACCCACTCACTGCGTTCGGGGTTCCGGT
>JAFYRS010000001.1 GCA_017546845.1 Akkermansia sp. | reverse complement strand
GATACCGGCTGGAACACTGAAAAAACAGCAGCTACTCTCTTTGAGTACGACGCTTTCGGCAATCAGGTGAAGCAGACGCTCGCACTAAACGCTACGCCGACTAAGGATAACTCGCCTGTGGTAGAGATAGCTCATAGTGTAGAATCTGCTGATGATGGTATTTACTCCGTCATTACTCAGACTCGCTATAATGCCGAGGGAGCGGCGTTGAATACCACGCAGAAACAGCTTATGTCGCAGCTCTCCGCCACGTTGGCAAGCAAGAGTATTAGTATCGATGTGCGAGGCAACAGCAGCATGAACTGGTCGGAGTATACGGATCCCTCCAAAGTGACGAGCTTCAGCACCATCTCCACTTCCAGTATCGTCGCTGAAGTAGTAACGGTGGATGATCTGACCATTTCGCAGAAAAACCATGCAGGGATTACCATAGAATTGGCGGTTCAGAGCATCACAGTAGAGGTGGAGAATAAAACAATCACCTTGCACATGTACCGTCGATACACCGCATCTGGTCTGGAAGTAAAACAGCGAGATGGCCGGGGCAATGTGACTTCAACAAGCACAGATGTTGCCGGGCGTACAGTAAGCGAGACTGATGCAGCAAACGCGACAACCTCAACCGTGTACGATGTTTATCACAATCAGCCCTCTGTCATTACTAATGCAATGGGAAATACAAGCTTCTACAAGTATGACCTTCGCGGTCGCAAGATTGCGGAATGGGGTACTGCCTTGCAACCCGCTTGCTTCGCCTACGATGACATGAACAACATGACTTCCCTGCGCACTTTCCGTGCAGATAGCGAGGTAATCATCAACGATCCGAGTGAGCGAAGCGACTACGATGAAACTATTTGGTTCTTCAACGGCGCAACCGGACTTGAGATGTCCAAGACTTTTGCGGACAATTCCTCCGTAGTGAAAATCTACGATGCCTACAATCGCCTACTCACCGAGACGGATGGACGAGGTGTAGTCAAGACGCATAGCTACGAACAGGCTCGCGGTGTGCTTCTGGGTACGACATACTCTGATGGCACGACAGCCCGAGCTTACACATACAACCACCTTGGCCAGCTTACGCAGGTTGTTGATGATGCGGGTACTCGCACCATTGGTTACAATGCCTACAATGAGCAGGAGACGGATAGTCTGCTTGCTGGCGGCAAAACGCACCTTATCACGGAACTTCGGGATGGCTATGGCCGTTCTTCTGGCTATACCTATGCTCTCAATGGCTCTGTACAGCAGACTGTGTCAACTGGCTATGGTACTGATGGTCGCATCGCATCTGCCGGATTCGTTCATGGTGGAGCTCAAAAGCTCTTCACATACTCATATCTGCCCGGTACTAACCTGCTACAGACTCTCGTGAAGCCCAATAACATGACGCTCACGCAGAGCTACGAAGAGAAGCGTGACTTGCTCATTGGTCAGCTTTATAAGCGAAGCAATACTTCCGTAGCATCCCGAAGCTACTCTTACGACACACTCGGACGCCCTGTGACTCGTAGCACTTCCAAGGATGGCTCAACGGTCAATGATACGTTCGGTTACAATTCCCGTAGTGAGCTGAATACCGCCATGGTGAACAACGAAGCCTATGCTTATGACTACGACAACATTGGCAACCGCGAGACGGCTCAGGAAGCGGCAGAATCTGCGACAACCTACGAAAGTAACAACCTCAACCAGTACACGGCAATCGGCGATTTCGAGCCGACCTACGATGATGCCGGTAACCAGACAACGGTTAAAACCACCACCGGTATCTGGTCGGTAATCTACAATGCTGAGAACCGCCCGACTTCGTTTACCAATGCAGATAATGGAACTATTGTGGAATGCTCGTATGACTACATGGGCAGACGTGCCACCAAAAAAGTTACCGTCAATGGTACTGTAACGCTGCACCAGCGATTCCTGTATCGTGGCTACCTCCAGATTGCTTGCTGCGACCTCACTCGCAGTAACCATCCATGCCTGTGGCTTATCACCTGGGATCCGTCTCAACCTGTAGCCACTCGTCCAATTGCTATCCAGAAAGATGGCACTTGGTACACCTATGGATGGGATTTGACGAAGAACATCTGCGAAGTCTATGGTCAGCATGGCTATATTCGTACCGCCTACACCTACACTCCCTTTGGAGAAGTGACAGCAATTGGAGATGTTGAGCAGCCTATTCAGTGGTCCAGCGAGTTCAACGATGCCGAACTCGGTCTAGTTTACTACAATTACCGCTACTATAATTCCTCAGATTGTAAATGGCTTATGCGTGATGTTGGAGAAAGCATCTCACCTAACTTATATGCATATCTAAGAAACAGTTATGGAAAATTTGATTTCCTTGGGAATTATCAATTAGACAAGCTAGGCTGTATGCTACCTGTAAGGCTGAAATGGTACTTAGAAGCCATAGGGTGGCCTGACAAAATTAGTGTCAATAATTGGTTTGAAACTGCAAAAAAACAAATTGAATACACATTTAATAGTAAAATATATAAATGTTATCCTACATCGAAAAAATGTTGTTTATGCCGAAAAGGTGTAGTTGTTAATGTCGAGGTGACTAGAACATTCAATAAAAAGGATGCCGATTATGTGGTTACCTTGCGTTATACCAAGACATTTCTGAAAAGTAGTGTTTCGCGTTACAACGGGACTGCAGAATTTGATTCAATGGACACTGATGTAAGAGAAATGAAAAGAAACATCAACGGAAAGGAATATTTATTCAAACAAATTCCTGTTGTTCATGAAGCAGGGCATATGTTCGGATTGTCACATCCTGGTGGAAGAAGTAATAAAGATGAAGCATATATGGCTGACCCCTTTTCTCTTATGGGGCTTGACATGTATTTAACTGAACGAGATTTCAATACGGCATTTTGCAGAAAGATAGAAACAGATGATAAGAAATGTAAGCGATGGAAAGCGAAGATCAATATGGATAATGCTATAGCTTAATCGGTCTTGTTGCGCAAACCTGAGAGGGGGAGCGAAAGCCCCCCCTCTCACTCCACCGTACGTACTATTTATCCTGGATTCCCGGTAGATTACGGTTATCCTAACGATGACCCGGTATGGAGAGGGGGTACACCCGCGTGTGGAGCCGAAACGATTGCTCCTACCGCAACTTTTTTATCTCTCCTCGTCAGATACCCTGACAACGCCTCCGTACCGCTAGGTGAATTCGGACTTACATTGTTTTCCATCCCTCGGTCGAAAGCTTCGTACCTTTCAGTATTTCTTGGCTCTGTTGCTGTATGTTCTGAGATTTGAACGGTTATCCACGCCGGATTCGGTCTTTCCTCCGGAGGAGCGTTTTGGTAGTACTATGATGGACTCTATCGACTCCTTACAGACGAATTTCTCCGTAGCACTTTTACGCTTTAGCACGTTCATTCTCGATTTTTACTCTGCTGTCAAATAAAAAATAAAATCATCGCTGATTTTAATTTTGAATAGGATAGATTCATCCCATGGAGAAAAGATAACTATGTAATCGCAAGCGTTATTATTAGAAAGCATTGCTTTTAGCTTTTCCTCATCTACAAAGTAACTTATAAGCATCCCTTTATTGTCTCGTTTTTCTATTATTGGACAATGAATGGGAAATTCTCTAATATAAACGATATCGCCTTTTGTATCTATGCCACCATATTTCAGCGCAGGTAATATATCCTGCTCGCGAAAAATGTCTAGTATTAGACACGCCAGCTTTAATGATTTTGCTTCATCTCCAGTTTGATCTGCCAAATTTATTTCTTTTGCTAAGCTTAATACTCGAGACTTTATACTTTTACAATTACTCGAATTGCAAGCATTTTTTTTATTGGAAGCATTGCCCACACACGTTAATTGATAGTTTGTTATCACTTTACTTTCGTTGATAGCAAGTGATTCGGCATGGGATAAATATGAACAAATTGAAACACAAAATAAGATTTTAATTCTAAACATATCCCATTAAACAAGAACTTTCGAGTCTTGTCAATTATTAATTGTGGCATATCAGGGCAAACGCATTGGGGATTGTGTCATATAAAATTTATCAAATGTATCTTATTTGCTGATTATAAAATTTCATTACCATCCCACAGGGGCATAAGGTTACGCCTCTGTAGTGCATGATTACTGGAGTTATGGGGGATTTTATTTGAAAAAAGGTTTAGGAACTATGCCCATCTGATTGCTTTTGCGGACGCTGCTGTCCCATATCTGGAGACGATGACTCTTACTGTGCGTTTCGCCCAAAGGGCTCCTTTCATCAATGTGAAAAAGTGTTTGAAATCCCGCTTCCATTCACTCAGGAAGGCCATGATGCGCATCAGCAGGTATGTCAGCAGAGCACTCCATATCTGCCATTCTATGGCATTCCGGCTAAAGCCTACAAAGGTGCGTATCTGAAGCGTTTGCTTGATTTCCTTGAAGAAAGTCTCGATGCCCCATCGGCAGCGATACAAGTCACATATGCTGGAGGCAGCCCAGTCCACATTATTGCTCAGGAAACTGACGGTTATTTCCTTGCCATTGCTATCCGGAACTTTAGCTGAGACATGTCTGAAGCTTCGAGGGTAACGTTTATGGCTTTTTCTCCCTGTAAGCTCTACTTCCTCATCTTTTAATATGATTGGATAATGGGGGGGGCTTACCATCCACGGGGGCGTTTTGCTTTCCTTTATTGAGCTGCTTGATGACCTTGACTTTCATATTGGACTTGCTTCTGGTTACCCAGAATACCCCTTGTTCAGTCAAAGTGTTCAGTTGCTGATAATCCACATATGCCCTGTCCATCACCGCTATGTCTCCGGACTTCATGTTTCCGCACAACTCACTCATGTAACTGCCATCATGATGATTTGCCGAATCCGTAACCACGCGTATGGGTATGAAAGAGATCAGGTTGAGGGCAACATGTACTTTTGATGCGGCTTTGTGTTTCCTGTGTTTAGTCCAGTCCATGCATTTGGCTATCAATTCAATCGTCGTGGAATCAATAGCCCTGATGGCCCGCTTGAAGCGCCGCGGCAGACTGAAATAACTTCTCCCTCCCTGAGTGAAAAACTTCGGATGCGTCTGCTGGTAATGCTCGACAGTTTTCCAGAAAAGCTTCTTAAGCAGCGCGATATCCCGTGTACGATTGGCGTGTGACAAAGTGTTGCGATGTGGTGCGGTTGCATTCCGGATATCGTTAAGATTACCTTTAAAGTTCTGCAAACCATCGCATATATCATTAAGACTGATACAATGAGCCATGTGGCAATAAATCATACTGACGATATGACTCCATATACTGAACGCCCGGGCTGCAATCTGGATTCCTTCTTTGTTCAGTTCTGCGCACACACTCGCAAGGCTATATTTCGGAATAAGCTTGCAAAACTGCCCCAATACTGTTAGTCTCTCCGTGGTGTTTTGGTTTTGTTTTTTCACATCCCGATTAGCTTGATTTCGACCACTTCGACAGCTTCCGGGTTAGTGGGATCAACGCCGGATTCCTGTGCCGGGGCTTCGGCGGTCGGCTCCACGTCCGTCACGGGCTCGTTTAATTTTTCTGCAAGTTCGGCTTCGCGGCGCGACTCAGGTCGAAACGTCTGTATTTCGCAGTCTACCGACCTAATCGCCAAAACAAAAAGCTAAATTTTGTCTTTCATTTGCAACTTTATTTTTATAATACACTCTTTCTAAGTTATTTATAACGCAAGAAAACTTTCGACTCCCATTGGCGACCCTTGAACAAAAAGCCCCGTACCTGATAAGGTGCGGGGCTTTTTGTGCATGCGTGTGGCAGGATTCGAAGCCACGACAACCGCAGGATGGAGTGGGCGGCGAATGCCAGAGGCATGAGCCGACCCTGCGCCGCCAAGACACCTCTCGGCGGGTAGCCCGTCAGGGCCGCAGGGGGCGGGTAGAATCGGGTCAAGCCCAAACATTGGGGTCAAGCCCAAATAATGTGGAATTTGAATTTTCATATCACGATGTGACCACATTCAATTAACACTCTTAGGCGATAGTTTTGAAAGTTACGATAGCCATAGGCTCGGCGCTACATGGTAGTAGCTGAGTCTGTTAGTGTGCCAGACATCTAAAAACAGAAAACGGGTGCTTTTCCGTGTTGCCGTTGGCATTATGCCAACACCCTATGTTTTTCTCTCGATTAATAATAAACAACACGTTAGCTTGAAAAGCACCCGGAAAGGATGATAGCTCAATTTTTGATGAAATCAAGCCTTTTTTGTTTTGAGTGGCTTTTGAGGGGCGGAACTGCGAGTGTGCCTCAAAAGATTTTCGCTTGATTGTGATTTGCCGAAGCGGAGGTTTCTGTTCCCTTTGTAAAGAACGGGCAGGGGTGAAGTGCTTCGCTCTGAATGCCGGGTAACAATTCGGAGGCGTGTTGCCAACTGGCTATGCTGCAGGAATTTGAGCGCGGCCTGTTGGCGATGAGGAGCTCATGAGTTAAAAATGATTTCCTTTGTGATTTTGGGCTTGCATTTTGTACCGGAACATAGTACTTTACGCCGCCGCTTTCGCGGAGCAACCAGAATTTATCATGGAAACCACACGAATTCAGCGCGCCCTGCTTTCCGTATCGGACAAGACCGGGCTTGATAAGTTTGCCAAGGGCCTGGTGGCCCAGAATGTTCAGCTTATTTCCACCGGCGGCACCTGCCGCTACCTTATGGAACTGGGCTTGCCTGTAACCGAGATTTCCGACTACACGGGGGCTCCTGAGTTGTTTGACGGCCGCGTGAAGACCCTGCATCCCAAGGTGCACGGCGGTCTGCTCCAGCGCCGCGATCTGGAGGAGCATCAGCAGCAGGCCAAGGATAACAACATCCCCACCATTGATCTGGTGTGCGTGAACCTGTACCCCTTCGAGGAAACAATCGCCAAGGAGGGTGTGACCCTGGCCGAGGCTATCGAGAAGATTGACATCGGCGGCCCCTCCATGCTGCGCTCTGCTGCCAAGAACTACGCTTCTGTGACGGTGGTTTCCGATCCTGCCGACTACGATACTGTGCTTGAGGAAATGGAGAACCACCAGGGCAACACCACGCTCAAGACCCGCGAGAAGCTGGCGGTGAAGGTGTTCATGCGCACCTCTGCCTACGATACCGCCATCTCCAACTACCTGGGCCACCGCGCCGAGGATAGCACCAAGAATAACTTCACGGTGTCTCTGCCTTTCAACCAGACGCTGCGCTACGGCGACAACCCCCACCAGCCCAGCGTGATGTATGGTAACTTTGATTCCATCTTCACCCAGCTGCAGGGTAAGGAGCTTTCCTACACCAACATCCTTGACCTGGATGCCGCGGCTTCCCTCATCATGAACTTCCGCCGCCCCACGGTGGCTATCCTGAAGCACACCAATCCCTGCGGTGTGGGCCAGGACGATGAAGACCTGGTGGAAGCATGGAAGCGTGCCTACCAGACCGATACACAGGCTCCCTTCGGCGGTGTTATCGTGATGAACCGCCCGATGACTGAGGCTCTTGCCCGCATCGTGGGTGCTATCTTCACCGATGTTATCATCGCTCCGGACTATGAGCCCGAGGCCCGCGCCATCCTTACCAAGAAGAAGAACTGCCGCATCATGCGAATCGACATGGATGCCTGGCGCGAGTTCTGCAAGGTGCCCATGGTGCGCACTGCTCCTGGCGGTCTGATGACCGTGAAGCGCGATGACGAGGTGATGGGTCTGGATAACCTGGAAGCCAAGGTGGTGACCAAGCGCGTTCCCACGGCTGAGGAGCTGGAGGCCATGCGTTTTGCCTGGCGCGTCTGCAAGCAGGTGCACTCCAACGCCATCGTGTTCACCAACAAGAATGGTACGCTGGGTATCGGCGCTGGCCAGATGAGCCGCGTGGACTCCGCCAAGATTGCCGTGTGGAAGGCTGGCCAGGCCGGGCTTGACCTCAAGGGCAGCGTGATTGCTTCCGATGGTCTCTTTCCGTTCGCAGACGGTCTGCAGACTGCCATTGATGCCGGCGCTACGGCCTGCATCCAGCCCGGCGGCTCCATCCGTGACGAAGAGGTGATTGCTGCTGCCGATGCTGCCGGCATCGCCATGGTGTTCACCGGTGCCCGCCACTTCCTGCACTAAAGCAACTGATTTCAGCATCCCCGGTTCTGCAGACGGCAGGGCCGGGGTTCTTTTTTCAACAGAGACATCCATTCTCAACTCTCATTCTTCATTATGCATCTTGGTGTTAACATTGACCATGTGGCCACGCTGCGCCAGGCGCGCTATGCCACCATGCTGGACTCTCACAACGTGGAGCCCGATATCGTGGCTGCTGCCCGCGCGGCCCAGGCCGGTGGGGCTGATTCCATCACCCTGCATGTGCGCGAAGACCGCCGCCACATGCAGGATGCCGATGCCTTTGCCGTGCGCCGTGAGGTGAATCTGCCGCTGAATCTGGAAATGGGGGCTACGCCTGCCATGCTGGAATTCGCGCTGCGCCTTAAGCCGGATTTCGTGTGTCTGGTGCCGGAACGCCGCGAGGAAATCACCACGGAGGGCGGGCTGGATGTAGCCGGTCATCTGGAAGAACTGCGCCCGCTGGTGGCCGCACTGCTGGAAAACGGCAGCAAGGTGAGCATGTTCATTGACCCGGAAGAAGAGCAGGTGCGCGCCAGCGCTGCCGTGGGCGCTCCCATGGTGGAACTGCACACCGGCCGCTTCGCCAACACGCTGGGTGCTGAACGTGCTGCTGAGACGGCTCGCCTTGTGGTGGCTGCAGAACTGGCTCATTCCCTGGGGATTGAGGTGCATGCCGGGCATGGCATCCAGGTGGGGAATCTGGCAGAATTGTCTGCTGTGCCGCACCTGACGGAGCTGAATATCGGTCACACTATCATTTGCCGTGCTATCTTTACCGGCCTCACGGAGGCGGTGCGCGAGATGAAGGTGGCCATGGCTGAATATCAGTGGTAAAGGGTTTCTTTTGTCCCTTTTTGCCCGGCAGATGATTGTCTGCCGGGTAATTTTTCGCCATCTTAACTAATTTTGTGCGTTTTTATCTTGCAATGAGTTGAGAGCGTGTTATCATGAAGACCTATGAATAAGACTCAACTTATCGACTGCATTCAGGCCAAACTCGGTGAAGGCGCAACCAAGAAGTGTGCAGAGACGGCTCTCAACGCCGTGCTCGGTGCTATCAAGGATGCCGTTGCTACCGATAAGGTTCAACTGGTGGGTTTCGGTACTTTCGAGATGAAGACGCGCGCTGCCCGCACGGGTCGTAATCCGCAGACCGGTGCTGCTATGAAGATTGCAGCCTCTCAGACACTCTCCTTTAAGCCCTCCTCCGTGTTCAAGTCTGCCGCGCCGGCCAAGAAGACTTGCAAGAAGGGCGGCTGCAAGAAGAAGTAAGGCACGTTCCTGCTCCGGTAGATTTTCATCAGTCCTGTTGCCCGGGTTGCGTCTCTCCGGGCTGCAGGGCTTTTTTGTTTATTAAATCAACTCTTTTTTGGGGGTATGCCGTTCCGTGCCCGACTTTTGGGTTTACATCGCGCGCGCATTATGATAAACATATTGCGCTATGGACTTAGAGCAACGCGAAATAAGTGCAGAAACGATTTCCCCGTACTTCGAACAGTACTTCGGGCGCAAGCCTGAGGTGATAGCAGCCTCTCCCGGCCGCGTGAACCTCATCGGTGAACACACCGACTACAACAATGGCTTTGTGCTGCCGATGGCCCTCAATAACATCAACGTGGTGGCGGTTGCCCCCTCTCCGACCGGCAAGCACCGTTGGATTGGCGCTCTGGGCGAAACCATGATTGAGATTGACCCGGCCGATGTGACCAAGCCTGGTGACCCCTTCTGGAGTAACTATGTGCGTGGTGTCATCTGCATGCTGGAACGCCGCGGTATCAAGGTGCCTGCTGTGGATATGCTGATTGATTCCAACGTGCCCCGCGGCGGTGGCCTTTCCTCCAGCGCAGCGTTTGAGGTTTCCGCCTGCACGGCGCTTGCCGCCCTCTGCGGTGCGGAGGTTACACCCACCGAGCGCGCCCTCATCGGCCAGGCTACGGAGCATGAGTTTGTGAATGTTCCCTGCGGCATCATGGACCAGTTTATCTCTGCCAACGGCCGTAAGGACCACGCCCTCATGCTTGACTGCAAGGACCTTTCCTACAAGCTGATTCCCATGGTGGACCCCGCTGTGAGCGTGCTGGTCATCGATTCCGCCGTGAAGCATTCCCTGGCAGATGGTGGTTATGCTGCCCGCCGCAAGAACTGCGAGGATGCCTGCGCTGTTCTGGGCGTGCCCTCCCTGCGTGAGGCTACGCTTGAAATGCTGGAAGAGAAGAAGGCCGAGCTGGGCGACCTCTGCTATCGCCGTGCCCGCCACGTCATTGGCGAGAACCTGCGCGTAGCCGCTTTTGCTGAAGCCGTGGGCAAGGCAGACTGGGATGCCGCCGGTGTGGCCATGCGCGCTTCTCATGCTTCCCTGAAGGATGATTTCGAAGTGTCCTGCGCTGAGGTGGATACCCTCGTATCCCTGGCCGATACCATCCCCTCCGCCGCTTCCGTATACGGCGCCCGCATGACGGGCGGTGGTTTCGGTGGTTGCATTGTGGCTCTGGTCAAGAGCGAGGCCGTGCAGCAGGTGGCTGAGGAAATGATTGAAGCCTACCGCAACGCCCTGGGCATCGAGACGGACTACCTCATCACCCGCCCGGGCGAGGGCGCCCGTGTTCTTTACAAGGCTTAACTAACTGAATATCTTATGAAACAAATGCTGACAATGCTGGGCGCACTGGCGCTCATGAGCGGAACCGCCATGGCTCAGGAAGCCGCCGCGGCTGCTCCGGCGCAGGATGCACTTCCCCTCTGGGAAATGATTGTGTTCTGCGTGGTTGTAGTAGGTGTTATCGGCCTGGGTATCTGGAAATCCAGCGACTCCGGCGAAAGCACTGAAGAGAAGAAAGAGAAGGGCGCTGCCGACTACTTCCTGGCTGGCCGTGGCCTGAGCTGGTGGCTCGTGGGCTTCTCCCTGCTGGCTGCCAACATCTCCACCGAGCAGTTCGTGGGCATGAGTGGTCAGTCTGCCGACTGGCTGGGTCTTGCCATTGCCGGTTATGAATGGCTTGCCGCCATCGTGCTGGTGATTGTGGCCTTCACCTTCCTGCCCATGCTGCTCAAGCGTGGCGTGTTCACCATTCCCCAGTTCCTGGAGGAACGTTACAATGGTGTGGCCCGTGTCATCATGGCTCTGGTGAACCTGCTCATCCTGGTGGGTGTGCCCACCGCTGCGGTGATTTACGCCGGTGCCAGCGTGGTGTCCGTATACTTTGACCTGCCCGTCACCACCGGCTGCCTCATCATTGCCGGTGCTGCCACGGTGTATGTGTATGTGGGTGGTCTGAAGGCCTGCGCCTGGACCGACCTCATCTGGGGTGCTGCCCTCATCGTGGGCGGCGGCGTGGTGGCTTACTTCGCCATCATGGCCCTGGGTGCCTACACCACCGTGCCGGAAAACATTGTGGCTACCGCCGTGACATCCGCCAACACCAGCGCTGATGCCCTGGCTTCCACCGGTTCCCAGTTCTGCGACGGTCTGAGCCGCATGATGAACCTCAACGCCGGTGACGTGGAGGGTGCTACCAACGGTATCGGCGGTAAGCTGCACATGATGCGCGAGAAGTCTGACCCCGTGATGCCCTGGACGGTTTACCTGCTGGGTCTGTGGATTCCCAACTTCTTCTACTGGGGCCTTAACCAGTACATCATGCAGCGTACCCTGGCTTCCAAGAGCCTCGAAGAAGGTCAGCTGGGTATCGTGTTCGCAGCTTTCCTGAAGCTCCTCATTCCCTTCGTGGTCATTATTCCGGGCATCCTGGCCTACAACCTGTACCGCGATGACCTGGCCGCCAAGGCCGACTCCAACTCTGCGGCCATTGTGCAGGCTGCCGAGGCTACCGGCAAGAAGGTGATTTACGACATCGCCGCCAGCCGTCTGGTGCGCGAGGATGCCGCTGCTTCTTCCGTGGACTACCTCAAGAAGAACCTGGCCATTGTGGGGGCTGCCGATATGGTGCCCGCTCTGGAGACCAAGGCTGCCGAGCTGGCTGCCATTCCCGCCAAGGATATTGCCGGCCGTACTGCCAAGGCAGAGGAGATTCTGGCTCTCGATAAGTCCGCCACTGGTGCAGCCCGCAGCAATGTGGCCGAATACACCGTGACCACCACGCTGGCCGCCTATCAGTATGACTACGCCTTCGCCACCCTGCTGCGCAAGCTGCTGCCGGGTACGGGCTGGGCCTGGTTTGTGCTGGCTGCTCTGTTCGGCGCTGTGGTGAGCTCCCTGGCTTCCATGCTGAACTCCGCTTCCACGCTCTTCACCATGGACCTCTACAACAAGGGCAAAGAAGTCATTACCGGCAAGCCCGCCTCCGGCACCCAGCTGGTGGCTGTGGGTAAGGTGGCCGTGCTCGTGTGCGCCGTCATCGCTACGGTGGTGGCTCCCTTCCTGGATAACCCTGCCTTCGGTGGTATCTTCACCTTCATTCAGGAGTTCCAGGGCTTCCTGAGCCCCGGTGTGCTGGCCGTGTTCCTGTTCGGCTTCTTCGTACCCAAGTGCCCCCGCGTGTTCGGTTGGCTGGGTATCCTGGTCGGCGCTGTTGCCTACACTGTTTTCAAGTGGGTTGCCATCTACGACGGTATGGGTCAGGCTATCTTCGACTTCACTGGTGATTCCTTCCTGAACCGCATGGGTTACTCCCTCATCGTGGTCTGCGTGGTGGGTCTCATTCTCACCATCGTGAACCACCTCAAGGGTGGTGAAGCTGTGGTGCTTGAGGACAAGGGCATCATCGAGATGAAGACCTCCGGCCGCGCCAAGGCCTTCGGCTGGGCTGTGATTGCCGCTACGGTGGCTCTCTACATCCTCTTCTGGTAAAGATTATACCGGAACATATTTTCATCCCCGCAGTCCATAAGGATTGCGGGGATATATTTTTATTATACCTGAGCGAAGCGAAGGTATTTCATCCACAGCCGAAGGCTGTGGGTTTCATGCCCTGTGCAACAGGGCTTTCATACCGCCGGGACGGCGGTATTTCATCCACGCAAAGCGTGGATTTCATGG
>JAFYRS010000116.1 GCA_017546845.1 Akkermansia sp. | reverse complement strand
TGACAGAAGCCTCGGATTTCTATTGTTGCACCCCCTTCTGTCACCCGCTCTCGCGGGCTCCGCCTTTATTTTTCAATTAGCAGGGGGTGCGCAATCGCTGGTGGGCTGGCGCCCACCCGGGACGCGATTGCTGCCCCCCTGCCTAACATCTCAGCACCCACTCCGTGGGCGCCCAATTCCGTTCGCTTCGCTCACCTGGACAACGTGTACAAATGCATGCATAATTCTGCAAATAATCCAGCAAATCTGAAACACACCCACGTAATCATGTATGTCTGAAAGTTTTTGCAAATATGTAATTTATCGGCGAGCAACCTGTCTCGGCGTAGCCTTGGCGAAGACGGAAGCGAGCGGAATTGGTAGCCCACGGTAGTGGGCGTAAAGATGAAAGGCAGGGGTAAGCCCGCAACGCGGGCGCAGCCCCTGCTATCCCGAAAATTTATGCTGGAGCCCATGAAATGGGTGACAGAACAGTGGCTACTCAATAGAACTGTTCTTAACACACCACCAATGAATATCATTCATCTCAACGCCATGCTTCTTCAAAAAGCTGCAAAACTCATCCTGCATCGAATGCGCCTTATGATGTTCTTTCTGCCTTTCAATATATCGGATAACAGCTTCTTTGTTTGATTCACTTACAGAAAACGCGCCATAGCCCTCTTGCCAGGCGAAGTCTTTATAAGACGGGTCGATGTTTTTTACCCATTTTGTGGTATTAGACTTAATATCACGCACAAAATCAGCCAGGCCAATCGTAACTGGCATTAAAGTCAAAATATGTATATGGTCAGGGCGACCACCTACAACTAAGGCATGACCGGACATACCGCGAATCACACCGCCGATATAACGAAATATGCGTGGCAAATCATCCTCGTTCATGGTCAAGCCGCCAGCCTTTGTATGAAAGATGAGATGCGCGTAGATATTTGCAAAAGAATTTCCCATAGCCCCACAGACATCCTACCACATAGATGCATCAGACGGCAAGATAAACAATCACGTTAGGAACGCCAGCGCCAATTAGCACACCGCCTCTGTCACCCATTTCATGGGCTCCAGAATCTTTTTTTTCGGCTAACAGGGGCTACGCCCGCGTTGCGGGCTTACCCCTGCCTGTCATCTTTCACCCGCTTGCGAGGGCTCATCTTGCTGCACTTCCTCACTTACAGCTCATAATACGTATACCCGCTCAGGCCGTTGCGGTAGGCCTCCAGGGCATCGCGGCGCTGGCGGGGGGAAATGAGGCCGTTCTCCACGCCACGCTCAGCCAGCGCACGGAACTTGGCCACCAGGTCCTTGGCATCGTACTTCACATAGGAAAGCACATCGGCCACGCTGTCGCCCTCTTCCTCGTGCGTGAACACCGGGCGGCCGTTCTCCAGATGCACGCTCACCACATTGGTATCGCCCAGCAGGTTGTGCAGGTCACCCAGCGTTTCCTGGTACGCCCCCACCATGAAAATGGCCACGTAATAATTCTCCTTGGGATCCACCTCATGCAGCGGCAGGGATTTGGCCACGTCCTCACGGTCAATGAAGTGGTCCACCTTGCCGTCGCAGTCGCAGGTGATATCCACCAGCACGGCTTTCTGCGTGGGACGCTCGGAGAGGCGCTGAATCGGCATGACCGGGAAGAGCTGGTCAATGGCCCAGGAATCCGGCAGGCTCTGGAACACGGAGAAGTTGGAGTAGTAGTAGTCCACCATGTTGTCGGACACTTCCTTCAAATCCTCGGGAATCTCGCTCATCTCTGCAATGCGGCGGGAGATAAGCCCCATGATGTGCCAGTAGATGGCCTCGCCCACCCCGCGCTCGCGCAGCGTGGCATTGCCGTGGTGGAACATGGCGCGCAGCTGGTCACGGTAGTAGATGGCGTCATTGTAGCACTCCTGGATATTCTTGCGGGTGAGCATGCGGTGCGTTTCATCCAGCGCCAGCAGGATATCATTGGCATTCTCCGGCAGAGCGGGCGGCTGAGCCTCGCTGCCGGGGGCACTGGTCACATCCAGCACGTTGAACACCAGCACCGCATGGTAGGCCGACACCGCGCGGCCGGACTCCGTGACCAGGGTCGGGTGCTCCACACCGTGCTTGGTGCACAGCTCTCCCACCACCTCCACGATGTCGCGCGCGTATTCCTCAATGGAGTAGTTACAGGAAGAATGGAAATTGGTCTTGGAGCCATCGTAGTCCACCGCCAGACCACCGCCCATATCGAGCGTACCCATGGGCGCGCCCTCCTTCACCAGGTCAATGTAGATACGGCAGGCTTCCGTAAGGCCGCCGCGAATCACGGTCACGTTGGAAATCTGGCTCCCCTGGTGGTAGTGCAGCGCCTTGAGGCAATGCAGCTTGCCTGCGGCCTTCAGCGTATCCACCACATCAATGACCTGGGCGGCATTCAGACCGAACACCGATTTATCACCGGCAGACTCGCTCCAATGGCCGGAGCCCTTGGATGCCAGACGCACGCGCACACCCAGAATCGGCTCCACACCCAGGACTTCGGCACGGCGCAGAATGGCGGGCAGTTCGTTGGGCATCTCCAGAATCAGGCAGATTTTCATCCCCATGCGCATCCCCATGAGCGCCAGGTCGATGAACTCATCATCCTTATACCCGTTGCACATCAGGAAGGACTCCGCATCGCGCATGTAAGCCATGGCGGCAATCAGCTCCGGCTTCGAGCCGGCCTCCAGCCCGTAGTGGTAGCGCTGGCCATGTGCCACCACCTCCTCCACCACCATACGCTGCTGGTTCACCTTGATGGGGTACACGCCGCGGTATTTGCCCGTATACCCGGCGGCCTTGATGGCCTTGGCAAAGCTCTTGTTCAGCTCATCAATACGCGCATGCAGCAGGTCACGGAAGCGCAGCAGCACCGGCACATTCGTGCCGCGCTCCTCCAGCCCCTTCATGATATCCGGCAGGCTCACCTCCTTCGTGCTGCCATCCGTATCCACCAGGTGTACATTCACCTCACCCGCGCGGGACACGCTGAAATAATCATTACTCCAGTTCTCCACCCCGTAAAGTTCGGAGGAATCGGCGGCTGTCCAGTTGCGGACCTTGCGTTTGATGGATTTCTTGCGGGCAGGCATGGTCGTCGATGTGGTTAAATTGTGCGCGCGTTATATACCACCCTGCCCCGATTGTCAACCCGGAACTACGCCCCCGCCCCCATTACTGCCTGATTTTCACCACTTTTGGCAGCTAAATTCAAAAAAATGCGCAAATTTGTGAAATTTGGGTTGCCAAGAATCCAAAAATCGTGTAGACTGTCGCACCCACCCGAGCCGGGAGGCTCACTGAACATTTACACAACACAAGAAGGAGACAAGATGAACATTCTCGACACTATCGGAAAAGAGCAGATGAAGGACGACGTGACGCCCTTCAACGTTGGCGACACCGTGAAGGTGCACTGCCGCGTGATTGAAGGTGGCAAGGAACGCGTGCAGATCTTCCAGGGCATCGTGATTGCCAAGCGTGGCGCCGGCATCAACGAGGCTTTCACCGTTCGTAAGATTGCCTACGGCGAAGGCGTGGAACGCTCCTTCCCCATCCACACCCCCAAGATTGCCAAGATTGA
>JAFYRS010000115.1 GCA_017546845.1 Akkermansia sp. | reverse complement strand
CTCTGCCGCCAGCAATCCGGCCAGCCGCGTGGCCATGCCGTAGGTGGTGAGCGCCACATGGGCGCGCCGCAGCAGCCAGCTGGGGTTTTGTTGCAGGTAACCGGCATCCTGGCGGCTCAACATGTCGGGGTGCAGTACCAGGGTATTGAGCTGGGGTGCAAAGCGGCGCAGTTCCTCCTGCCAGTTGGTGAGCAGTGAGGCGGGCGCCACGATGAGCGCCGCGCGGGCAGCCAGTGCCCCGGTGGCGTGCAGATGCGCCAGCCAGGCGATGACCTGCAGGGTTTTGCCCAGCCCCATGTCATCTGCCAGGCACGCGCCGAATCCTGCCTCTGTTACCCCGAGCAGGAATTGCACGCCGTCCTTCTGGTACGGGCGCAGGATGTTCGCCAGATTGCCGGGCAGCTGCAGCGGCTGCCGGTTGATGCAGAGCCGTTGCAGCGCCTCCTGCAGGGCGGGCGCCGCCAGGGCGCGCATGCCGTCCTCATCCGGCGGGGGGAGATTCGGCAGGGCATCGCTGTGCTTGCCGAGCAACCAGCGCAACCCCGCCAGCAGGGGTATGCCCCCGGCCGCCATGCGGGTGGCCTGCCGCCAGCTGTTGAGCAGTTTCTCCAGCTTCTCCCTGTCCAGCCGCACCCACTCGCCGCGGAAACGGATGAGCCCGTCCTCCCCGGACAGCAATTCCTCCAGCTCGGCTTCGGTGAGGGCATAGTTACCCAGTACCACGCGCGGGTTGAAGCGCAGCAGGGTAGAGATATTGAGTGCGGGGGCGCGGTCGGGCTTCTGGTTCTCGCCGCCGGGCTGCAGCTGCACCTCCAGCTCCACGCGGGGCGGGCGGCTCTGCCACAGGTTCACCATGCGGGTTTCGATGCCCGCCTGCTCCAGCAGGGGCTGGCTCTCCAGAAAATCGTAGGCCTGACGCGGCCCCCAGGCACAGGGCTTGTAGACTTCTCCGCTGTTGATGAGCTGGTTCAGGAACGGATGCTGCGCCGCCGCCTGCTGCAAGGGCCTAAGCAGCGCGGTGAGTGCCGCGGTATCATCGGCATACACCTGGCGGGCCATGGCCAGCGGCGCATGGCGCGGCCTGCCGTCCTGTCCGGCGCGGTGAATGAAGGTCGCCAGAAAGGCAAAGGGATGCGAATCGGCCCCCTCGCCGCCATTCTCGGCCAGGTGAAAGCATAACTTACCCAGCTGCTGCCACCCTTCGCCCAGGGATTCCAGCCATTTCTCCGGTGTGGTCAGCTCGCGCTCTGCCTGCCAGGCCAGCGCAGCGCCCAGCGTGCCGAACCACTCCACCAGCATGCCTGCCGTTACCGCGCCGCCATACAACGGCGGCATCCCCTCCAGCCAGGCAGCTGCCTGCTGTGGTGTCAGTTGCGGAAACGTGTCCTCCCCGCGCCGCAGCTGCCGCAAATGCTGCATGCACAGCTCCTGCGCCCGCTCCCGCAACCAGGCAGGAAACGGCCCTGCTCCCAGCGGCAGCCCGTGGCGCAGCAAATCCAGCATACCCGCCCCTGCGCTGCGTGCAAACGCCCGCTCCAGCCGGGGAAAAGCCCCTGCCGGAACCACGCCCAGCCGTCCACCGGCCAGGCTCAACGAAAATGTGGGTTGCTCTGCGATGCTTTCAGTCTAACTTACCCTCCCCTTTGTTGTCAATAGGGTAAAAAAAGCTGTTTTTTTGATGAAATTATCGCTAAACTCAATAAAGGTCAGACGGAAAAGCGTCCAGATACTGGTATGAATAAAATTTTTGCAATGTGGGTAGCGGTGGTACCTGCGATATGTGCCGCCGGGCAGCCCGGGCAGGAAATCCCGCCCATGAATCAGGAGCAACTGGGAGGTGTTGAGGCTTTTCGTGCCGGCATTGTGCCGTTGGCTGAGAAGTTGCGTGCTGCAACACATGCTCTTTCTGCAGCGAATTCTCAGTCTGCGGCCGATGCTGCAGCGGTGCAGGTGCGGCAGGTGAGCGAAGCTGAAAAACGGGTGAAAGAAGCAGCCCGGGCAATGATGGACACTGGCGTGACCCTGGAGCAATTGTATGAGGAGGGACAGCTGGTGCAGATGCTCGGCTTACTTCCTGTAGCTGAATATAATGAGACTGTCCAGAAACAATTGAAGGAAGGCTGCCAGGGAAGTACTCAGCTTTTCCTGGCTATCTGCGAACGCGAGGATGAAAAAGTCGTGGGTGCTTTGCAACCAGCAGAGGTGCTGGATTTGAAACAGGTGGAGAAGCTGTTTACTCTTTTGCGGGAAATTGCACCTGTATCGCATTGGCGGGCGCTGGAGGCGGATTTCGTGAAGCTTTATGATGAGGTGCTGCCCGTGGTGGCGCGTTTGCAGCAGAATCCGGTGACCGCTATGCATCTGCGCCAGCTCATCGAGCAAAATGAACAGGCGCTGCATGAGTTGTGCAACAATCGTTTTCATGGTAATGGAAATCTGGAAGAGCGTTTTTTGTTACGGAAGGATGATTTTCTGGGAACCTATTATTCCAGATCAGCGTTGGCTGAATATTTTTACATGCGCGCCGGTGAATGGGATGAGAAAAGGCTTGAGCTGAAGGGGAATAAATTGTGGAATGATGCCGCTGCGCGGCTGGAAGATTTCCGCAGAAAACATGACCTGGGAAAAGGCGATGGCCGCACGCCTGAAACGGCTTTTGAGATTCCCGCGACTGTGGAGGAAAAGGACTATGCGGCATTTGTGAACCGGTTTACACGTGAGGTGTTTGGAGAGTTGCACCTGCCGGCGGAGTTCCGCTTCAGCAGTTTGTTGAGCACTGGCCGCCAGGTCATTTATGGTCTGGTATATGCAGGGCGTTCCGGGAATGGGAACAGCAGTTATGACCCGGTGCTGGTGATGCCTTGTTATTTTAATCTGCCCGAAAAGAAGGAGGATACGAAATGAAGCACTTGTTGATGCTGATAGGATGCGTGGGGGCGGCTCTGGCGGCAGAGTTCCGTTGCGTGGAGGGTACGGTTACACCTCCGCAGTTTCTGACGCCCTCGGAAGAACGCACCTGGACTCCTGCTGGTGAGCGGCCGTTCCGGGCAAAGCTGCAGGGGATTCAAGGTGAGTGGGGAAATGAGGCTGCGGTGATTCTCTGCACGCCGACCGGCCGGCGTCTGGAGTATGCTGCCTACACTTTGTCAGATGCGGATCTGGATGTGGTGCGTACCTGGTTAAAGGCCAATTCATTTGAGAGCTTTGAGACCTACCGTGAGGGAAAGCAGCTGGTGCGCATTCTTTCTGTTGTTCCCTTGCGCGACTCGTATTATGTGCGCCTGGTGTTGAGTAATGGAAACTGCTATGCGCTTAAAACGAATCTGAAACCGATGACGGCAACAGAGGCGCGAGTACAGGTGGATGACCGCTTTAAGGTGACGAATGCCACTCTGGAAATGCTGCAACGCTACGCGGCCTGTAAAACGGAGGAAGCGCCGGTGTTACCAGTCGTGACGAGCGTGGATGATGCTTTGCTGTATGCGGCATTGCACCGTGTCGGTATAGTGGTGATGTATCTGAACCGTCGGGGAAGCGCGGTCGATGTGGCGTTCCGGCAGTATGTGGAGGCACATCCGGAATGGGTGAACCGTTGGGGAAAGCAGTTCGTTTTCATGCTGATGTATGCGGATGATAACGGCCTGTATTCCCCGAAGTGCCACGAAGACACCATGCGCTTGTACTATGCCTATAATGTGGTCAGTGAACACACCAAGTATCCGTTTCACTCGGAAGCTGCCACCGCCGGGCTCCGGAACGCGACTTTGCATAATACGCAACAGGTTAATTATGCGGTGTTCTATCACCATGTGTTGAATGGCAACCCCTACCAGCGGAGGGCGCAGAAAGGCATGCTCAGCGGCTCGGTGTTTGCCGACCGTTTGTTTAACGCCCGGCAGGATGAATTTAATTTTTACAGTAAGTAAGTCCCTTTTAAGTAGATGAAAAAGTTTTCTCTTATATCCGCCCTGGCATTTCTGGTGTTTCCCTCGTGGGCTGATGAGTATTTGCGCCTGTACCTTTTCCCGGATTGCCGCGAACCTGTGCCAGCAGAGGTGCACCCGGTGGAGTGGTTCCCCGGCCTGGATCTGAACCAGCGTTCCCGCATGCGCGAATATTGCCGTCGGCATGTGACTGATACGCAGGCTATGGTGGAGCGCCTCAAAGCTGATCCGGATGACGAGGAGGCATTCTGCGCACTGGTGGATAATCAGCCGCATGTGACTCAGCTGGTGCAGATGTTGCTTTCCAGCGTGCCGAAGGAGAAGCTCTCGGCGCTGGCCCCTCTCAGACAATTCAGGGAAATTTACCGCTATCCGGGGTTGAATGTGGATTGGTTGCGCCGGTTGAATCAGACCCCTCGCCGGGAATTCATCATCTCATTGAGAAATCATCTGCGGGATAAGACACCCCAGGAACAGTTCATCCAGGAGATTTACCGCATGCTGGAGCATGATAAAAAGCTCAACCACGCGGAGCTGGATATCCTCTGCCGCGGCTTGCAGGCATGGTGCGATGTGAATGGGGCGTACCGGGTGGCGGGTGCTGCTGCGCGCATTTACCTGCAGGAGTTCCGGAACGGAAAAGAGGTGCGCCTTTCGTCTCAGATGGAATATGATATGTCGGTGCGTTACCCGCATTTGACGGGTTTTGTATCAGCTGAACGCAGCCTGAATGGCAGCGTGCCGCGTTTTCTGACCGGGGGATTTGATTGGGAATACCTGACGCTCAATGCTCTGCTTTGGCGTGATTCATCAAAAGCGGTGCAGCTGGCGCGCTGTATGCGCCTGACTGGGTATGATTTGCTGGAACACAAGCCGGATGCGTTGCGCCGCTATCTGCAATACCGCGGTATTCAGCATTACCGCACCATGGGGCAGGAAGTGCCGGAATGCTGCTTGTCGGCACTGGCCGGTGGAAATGAAAAGACGCTGCTCCAGCAGGTGAAAAACCTGGAACAGGAGCTGCTGCCACTGGCTCCACGCTGTCTGCTGGCACTGGGACGCCGCGTGGCGGGTATCTGGCAGCCAGTCAATGTTTCGACCCGCAGCAGGATTCACCCCTCCTGGCCTGATGCTTCGGCTGTGCAGTTGCCCATGTGGGATGATTCCTTGCTTGGGGTGAAAGCTGGCGCCGCAATTCCGGTTGAGTTTCAGAAAGAGCTGAAATTGTTCGAGAAACTGACAGCAGATGTGAAACAGCACCGCGGTACCGGATTTGTGCTGGCTTCTGCCCTTGGTGAGTGCGAGCGAGTGCGCCCGAATCGCCGGGATCTGGTGACGCCGGTGTACCATCGCATTGCGATGCGATTCGCAGAGGACGGTGTGACGCTCAGTTATCTGCCGGAGGACGATGAGTTTCAGATTACATGCGAGGGAATGCCGGATCCTCTCATGGCCAAAGCTCTGTACATGTTGCCCCAGCATTTGCACCGCCTCACGCTGATGCTGGCAGTGTTGGAAAAGCAGGGAAATGTGCAGGAACTGGAAAAGGCCTGTTCCCAGCTGGCTCGTGTGCTCAACCGCAGTGAGCTCTGGCCCCTGGTTATTTGCCAGCGTGAATTGCGGGGCTTCAGTACACGTGCTCTGCTTACCTTGTTTGCCGACTATGAGGGTGAGGATGATGCTTTGTTTGAATATGGCGAGGCGATGGGGCTGCGGCATGAAATGAGCATTGCCCGCTTGGGGCATGAAGATGAATTGGGAGATAATCTGTTGCGGGCGGCGGTCATCAGTGGTGCTTTGCCTGCTTCGCAAGAGGAACGCCAGGATGCGGTAGAGGTGTTTATGGAGTTGGCACGTGAGCATGCGTGGGACGATGATGCCCGCCTTACCGGGGATATTCTGCTGCATCTTCTGCGCTGGGGAATGACAGAGCCCGTGATGCAGTGGCAGGATTGCCCGCCCAGGTACTTCCGCGGTAATTATGCTACAAATGGTCTGCGTCTTATCCGGGCATACCTGTCGCAAGGGAAGCAGAAAGATGCAGACCGCCTGTGCCAGATGATGGCAGCAGACCCGGAAACGGATACAACGCCGGCTTATCGTCTGGCTCGTGCTCTGCTTTGTGCCGATTCTGCACAGGCAGCCCGCTTCCGGAAAGATGCCTTGCTGCTGGCAATGTTGTACCGCCATGTGGACTATGCTACGTATGCTGATTATCTGGCAGAACTCGCAGAGGAGGGGGATGCAGGAAATGATATTATGCGCCTGGAGTTGATGTTCAGCCGGGGACGCGAGGCTGGAATGTCTCCGGGGCTTGGTTTCAGTTATGCCCGCCGCGGTCGCTGGGAATCTGCACTGTTTGCCTTTGAGTACATGCTGACCCAGGGGTTGACAACAACGACACCTTATGGCACGGTGCCCAGCCATGCAGATTTGTTCTATTACAAAGCCTACGCGGATATCTGCCGGGGTAAGTTGCAGAAAACTCCTGGTCTGGTGGAAAAGGCTCTGGCTGCTGTGGCGGGGACTCCAGCAGAGCCAAAGGCGCGTGAATTAGCTGCGCTGGAGACGAAAGCCGCTTCGCAGCCAGCAGAGGAGAAGATGATTCCGCACGGGGCTGTGGGTGATGCGCTGACGGTTCTTCCTGCCCGCAGCTGGAAGTTGAAGACTGGTTCATCGGTTGAAGGTGCGTTGATGTCGTTCTGCCAGGGTGGAAAGTCGATTCAGTTGCGCTTACCGGAAGACTCAACCCGCGTTCTTCCTGTCCAGCAGCTGGAGGGGGATGAGCAGCCGTATTTCCAGCAGTGGCGGAAAAAGAATGGCTTTGAAACATGGTCTGCCCGCCCGGATGAACTCAGCGAGCGTTATGTGGTCAAGGTCACGGGGCGCCCGGTGGGCGCGCTGCCGGATTTCGGGCATCCGGGGGCTTATTACATGGCGGTGATGAACGATTCCGGGATGGTGCAGTGGCTCCGAACCTGGGGACTTCCGGAGGCTGAGCGGAACCGGGCTCATGCGTTCTGCTCTGAGCAGCCGGCCGTCAAGGCCCTGAAACTGGCTGCCACGCCGCAGGAAGCTCTGCAGCTTTCTGCCAGACACAAATTACCCATATTGCTTCTCTGCGCGCCTGCTGCCAAGGGCGATGTGCAGGGGCTGTTGCAGTACCTGATGCTGCATCCTGAGGCGGCTGAGGTGTGGGGCAGGCAGTATATCATTCTTCCTGCGGCTCCACAGAATACCCGGGTGCGTCCGTTGAAGTACACGGAGGAGTACCGCCGCGAATTGCTGGAACTCGAGCAGCTTTTTGTGCCGGATACCACGCTGGAAAATGCCCAGTCGGCCAGGGCGCTGGATGCAGTGCAGAAAGAGCGGAATCTGATAATCGGCTGCCTGTTCCGGCAGGGAGAGGTGCAGTCTTTCCTGCTGAAGCCAGATTTTATGTTGACTCCGGAGGCTTTTTTCCGGTACCATGAACCTTTGCCTGAACCTGCCGTAATTGTCCGATGAGAACGCTCGTGTTGATTTTATTCTGCCTGTTGCCGGCGATGGCTCAATCCGCCGTACTGGGAGTGCGGGTGGTTGAGCCGGATGCCGGGGTGCGGGTGCATTTTGCCGATGTCCTGCCGGAAAATCAGGGCCTGGTAATCTGCTACGTTGCACCGGGAACCCCGGCCGCAGAGTTTCTGCTTCCTGGTGATATTCTGCTGCGGGCTGGCGGCACGGAGCTGCGCAAACCTGCAGACCTGGCGTGCCTGGTGCAGCAGATGCAGGCTGGAGATGTGCTGCACCTGGAGCTGGTGCGTCTGGGTGAGCTGTTGACGGTGAAATTTCCCTTGGGCGGGCGCCCTTGCCAGCCTGTGCTGAATGCGGAGCAGCAGTCGGCATTGAATCAATTGCTCCTCCTGCTGGTGCCTCCGGGAGAGGTTGATGTAGATGTCCCGGCGGTGCGGCGGCAGATGCTGGAGCTGGCTGATGCCGGGCTCGCTTCGCGTGATGAATACGCGACCTGTGTTCTGTACTTGCGGCAGGAGAATTACCTGCTTTGTATCAAATCGACCGAGCGTATACTGAGTGTTTCTTCCAATACGCCGCATGTGCCCGATGTTGTGTTGCGCGCAGATTTCTACCAGCGCGATGCAGCCCGCCTGCCGGAATCTCTGGCTCAATTACTTCTTCAAGCTGAATATTATCGTCCATGAATTCTGTTTTCTATCTGCCCCTTGTTGCTGTTATTTGTCCTGTTGCCGTGGCCACACAGGAGGCCGGGCTGGTGCAACGTTGTGAGGACGCGCGTCTGGAGCGCGATGCTCTGCTGGTGCTCCAGCGTATCCAGCAAGCTTTGACCCCCGTTGCAGATGCGCTTCTTCCCGCCGTGGACAGGGCGTTATTCATGCAGGGATTCCGTGAGGGGCTGAGCTGTAAGCCGGAAACCGTGCTTGAGCTGTCTGAGATGCTGAGCAGGCAGAGCAGGGAATTATGGATCTCGCAGATTGAAAAAGCGGATTTCCTTACGCCCCATGCGGCTCAGCCAGGGGTGGTGAAGCTTGATTCCGGGGTGCAGTATGATGTGTTTGTGTCTGCCTCCAGCCGTCAGAATTACAAGGCACGCCGGGCGCATGCCCTGGAGGCCTATGTGCCGGGAAGCCGACTCCGGGTATCAGTTTCCGGTTTGCCTGTGATGGTGGGAGAGGCGATGTACGAAGCGCCCCGCGGTGTTGCCTGGCGTTTTTTGCTTCCGGTAGGGCTGTTGGATGAGGTGGATGCCGCTCCCCTGCGAAAGACCGGGGTGCATACGGTTGAGATTTTTGCGGTGAGGGAATCGCTGAGCCGGGAATTGCGGCAGGAAGCGCGGGATTACTTTGCTGTGCGTACTCCCGCTCTTCCAGTTATTCAGCTGGAAACGCCTGGAATGTTTGCCCTGCGTTCCCGTTTGCTGGGGATGTGTGTGGCGCAGGGACAGGCGGGGGCTGATTCCCGACTCCTAGCTCGTGTTGAAGCTTGGGTGGAGGCTGGCATACCGCCCGCAGAGGAACTGGAAGCCCGCCTTGAGGATGCTTCTGCGGCTTACGATAAAGTCCGAGAGGAGCTGCGCCGGCTGGAACACCGCCAGATTGCTGCCCAGTTGATGCAGCTGCAGGAACAGTTGCCTGGTACGCTCCGGCTGAGTAATGGCCTTCTTTGCCGTGCCTTGCCGGGAGCGTCAGTGCCGTTGGACCAGGTCCGGTATGTGGAAACGGAGGAATTGGGCACGGAGCAGTATTGGCGTGTGCGCGAACGCGTTGTGCATGCGGAGAATGATTTGCCGGAGTTGGTGCAGTCGGTGGCGGCAGAGCTGCCTGCCGGTAGAGGTTGGGATATTATTGTTCCCCCGGTCCTCCGCGGGGAGGGCGGGGAGCTTCCTTTGTTGTACCGCATTCGTGTCGAAGCGCCTAAAGGAAGTAAGGAGATACCGCTTCTTCCGGATACTATCTGATTTCCAGTAGTTGGTGCAGGCGTTGCTGCACTGTTGCCGGCAGAGCTGCCCGTTGAGCCGGGGTGTCGATTGCGGCCCGGTATTCGCAGCCGCCTCTGGTGTTGAGAAACTCCAGCCACAATTGCTCCCCCTGCATCCGCAGGACAACGCGGCCCGCAGCATCGGGCAGTTCCAGCTGCATGTCAACGGTGCTTCCTTGCAGCCATTGCGAGTGGGTGGCCGGAATGCTGCGTGCCAGCACCAGCAGTTCGCGCATATCGGCCAGCACTTGTTCCCGGTTCATGCGGTGCGGCAGACGTGCCAATTGAAGGCGGAGGCGTGTGCGCGCCTGGGCAAATTGCAGGCGTTGTTCCGCGGATAAGACGGGAGACTCCGCATGGAATGTTTTTTTCTGGGGCGATTCGGGGAGGGACTGCAAGGTGGCGATTGCGGCTCGCTGCTTGCTGTTTCTCTGGTAATAAATGCGGATAATGCTGCCTGGTGATTGCGCTGCCAGTACTTTGCGGAGGGTGGCGGTGGTGTCGATATGAGTGTTGTTGATGCGGGTGATGGTGTCACCTGCCTGTAGCCCGGCCAGGTGTGCCGGGGTTCCGGGATGCACGTGGCTCACAGTTATTCCTGGTGCTGGCGTTTTTTCTGCGGGTATTATGCCAAACACAACAGATGCTCCTGCCTGCTGTACGATGATGAAGTAAAGCAGGACGAGAAACTGCAGCGCTGTGTGCGGGAGGGTCATATGAGGTTTTCAGGCAGCGGCGGGGGAGGGGGCGATTGTACCCGGATAACAAGACGGCTCTGGTCGCTATCTTCCAGAATGAAGGTGTCCTGCTGGTTTTCGCGTTGCATGATGAGGCGCGGCGTGCCTGCCTGCGGTGAATCGGCGTTCTGCTGCAATAGACATACAGAGAAAGCGCCCAGCACCAGGGCAGCGGCAGCTGTTATGTAGTGCTTTTTCCGGGAAACGTGATATGCAGTGGCAGATACGTGCTGCTGTGCGTTGCTGACAATGGGAGACGGTGTGTATTGTGTGAGTAGTTCGTGTTCCAGGGCTTCATCTGCTGCGCATTCGCGTTCTTCCTGCGCCAGGGCTGCCAGAATACGAGCCCGTACATCCGGCGGCAGGGCTGCTGCCGGATGCTGCCGGGCAAGGTCATGAATGTCGGGTATTTCTGGTTTCATTCCGGTCGGTTTATTTCGTGTTCGAGATTCTGGCGGAATAAACGCAGCGCTGCGCGGTACCGGGTGGCGATGGTGGCGGGGTTCTCGTTCAGAATCGAGGCAATTTCGCGGAAGGTCAGAGATTCCCATATGTGCAGAATCACGACTTCGGCGTAATCCGGTCGCATCTCCCGCAAGACTTTTTCGATGCATTGCTGCCGGAATCTGGTATCCATTGTGCTGGTTAACCAAGGCATTTCCGTGTAGCGGGTGGGGGCTTCCTGGGCTGCGGCCATGGCAGTGGCCTGCTGGCGGGCACTGGCTTTGCCCAGATCTATGGCTTTGGTGCGGATGCAACGGATGACATAGGCAACCCATTGTTCCTGACTGCGCCGGAATTCTCCCTTCCGGGTAACCCTGAGTAGTTCGATAAGCGCATTTTGCAGCACATCTTCTGCATCGGCCATGTTGCGGGTGCGTTGGCGCGCATAGAGCATCAGCCGCGGCCCGTGCTCATTCAGCCAGGATTCCCAATCGGGCATGTTGCCCCCTTCTGTTGAATCATGTATCATCCTGTTTCATTTACATGGACGCAGGATGCAGTACCATTTATTGCTGTTGTTGTGTGTTTTTTTATAAAATCTGCAGTGTCTCTGTGTGATCCGCGGCGGATGAAATGCCCCCTGCCGATACCACGCCCAGTCGTCCACCAGCCAGGCTCAGCGAAAATGTGGGTTGTTCTGCGATGCTTTCAGTCTAGCCCAGCCCCCCGGCCTTGTCAACTCAACAAATAGACGAAGGGAATTGACGATTGATTCAGAAAGACGGCCTCTGGCCCACGGAATTCAACACATTATACATTCAATATCCGGAAAAAATCCGCCGCGGCTCAGACCGAACCGCGGCGGATGTGTGAAAAACTATTCACTATTCACTTCTTCATTATTCACTTAATTGCATCATATGCGCCCTTGAAGAAGTAGTAGCCCCAGCCCCAGTCGGGGTCGCCGGACCAATCCGGGTCATAGTGGTGGCGGGGCTTCAGGAAGCGCTCGGGGTGGGGCATGAGGCCCATGGCGCGACCGGTGGGGTCCATGAGACCGGCGATGCGGAGCTCGGAACCGTTGTGGTTATCGGCGTACTGGAGGGCAACGCAGCCGGAGTCGAGGTATTTCTGGGCGTCACCGGGTTCGCAGACGAGGCGGCCTTCAGCGTGGGCGGAGGGGAGCTCGAAGTTTTCGGGCAGGTAGGTGGTGTAGGGGCAGTTGGGGGCCACTTTCACCAGCTTGTCCCACATGCATTCGAAGCGCTCGCTCTTGTTCCAGATGAGGGAAGCCTTGGGCAGGATGCCCAGCTTGGTGAGAATCTGGAAGCCGTTGCAGATGCCGAAGAGGAAGCCGCCGTTGGCGTGGTGCTTCTGCAGGGCATCGCCCAGGAAACGCTCGGTTTCCAGCTGGGCCAGGCGGCCGCTCATCACGTAGTCACCATAGGAGAAGCCGCCGGAGAAAACGACGAGCTGGGCCTTGGCCACGTGGGCCGGGGTGGCGGTGGCGATGGGCTGCACCTGGGTGGAGAAACCGGCGGCGTTGAGGGCGCGTGCGGTTTCGACGTCGCAGTTGGTGCCGGGGTATTTGAGAAGTAATGCGTGAGGCATATTGGAAATTACGAATTAAGAATTACGAATTACG
>JAFYRS010000114.1 GCA_017546845.1 Akkermansia sp. | reverse complement strand
GGTGACGTTGACGGCGTTGTCAAAGTCGAGCAGTTTGAGGGGGATGAGGGCCTGGTCGTGGTATGGGGCAAGGATGGCGTCGAACTGGCCGAGGGCGGCATCGCGGTACACGCAGTCGGGTACGCAGGGGCCGGTGAACTGCGCCCAGGGCAGGGCGGTCTGCAGCTGCGCAACGGCGGGGGAGATGATGCGTTGTTCCTCATCGCCGAAGGCGCCGTTCTCGCCATTGTGCGGGTTGAGCCCGGCCACGGCAATGCGTGGGTGGGTCTTTCCGCTCTGGCGCACGAAACTGGTCAGCAGTGAGCCGATGCGCACGAGCTCCGCCGTGGTGAGCAGGCGGGGCACATCTGCCAGGGCGGTGTGGATGGTGCCCAGTGCCACGGTGAGCTTCTGCCCGGTGAGGCACATGGCGTAGTTCTGCACGCCGAGGCGGTCTGCAAAGAATTCGGTCTGCCCGGGGAATCGGAATCCGACGCCGTGCAGCCCTTCCTTGCACACCGGGGCTGTGACCACGGCATCAATGCTGCCAGCTTTCAGTGCGGCAGCGGCGGATTCGAGCTGGTCGAGCGCGGCCTGGGCTGTTTCGCGGGTGGGTTGCCCCGGTGTTGCGGCCATGGCCGGGCCCATGGGGCGGAACTCTGCGGCCCCACCACTGAGCGCCTGCAGGGCAGCGCGCATGATTTCCGGGCCTATGCCGGCCTGGTCTCCCAGGGTGTAGCCGATAATGGGGCGTTGCAGGGGACTGGGGGTGTTGCTCATGGCTCAGACCTCCTCTGCCACATCGTCATCCACCAGCCCGGGGACTGCTCCGGCGGGGGCAGGGGAATCCTTCTGTCCCCTGGGGGCGGCGGGGGCTTCTGCCGCGGGGGCGGGGTTCTTTTCTGCTTCCTTCACCTGCGGGCGGTAGGAGCGTGCGGTGTTGATGTACTGGGCGTTGGTGTCACGCTGTTCAAACTGGAGTTCCGAGTTCACGGAGGTGTGGTAGATGACCGATACCACCAGAGCCAGAATCACAGGAATTAACAGCAGACTGCCCAGACATGTCTTCATACGCCCGTTATTCTACTCCATGCCCCGGGAATTGCAAGCTCCAAACGCCGTGCATGCCGCAAGTTCGGGGCTCTTCGGCATAAAATATCGGATACGCACGCAGAATGGGCGTGACAAATGCCGCCAAAGTGATTAAATAGGGGGCATGCACTATACTCCGTACACTCTTTATCCTGTGGGTGCCATGAGCGCCCGTGCTGCAGCCCAGCCGCGCGAAGGCGTTTTGCTGCGTGGTGACAATGGTGGTTATGCCTGTCTGCAGGCATGGCCGGAGCTGGGGGATTCTCCCCTGGAGTATGAACTGGATGCCCTGCGCGAGGGAACCCCGATGCGCCTGGGTGCCCGTGCTCTCAAGTGCATTGAGCTGGATGGCGAAGCCCGCGCCAAAGGCGTGAGCCTGTTCGAGGGCCTGAGCGTGCCCAGCAGCTATGCCACCCTGACCGTGAGCGCCACCCCCTCCCAGGTGTACAACCTGCACCAGCGCGGTTTCCGCGTGGGCAAAATCAAGGTGATTCCCAAGCTTTCCGCCACGGTGGAGCGCTTGGTGAATCTGGCTGCCATGGTGCCGGACTGGAAGTGGCGCGTGGATTTCAACTGCACGCTGACCCCGGAGGAAGCCCTGCAGTTCTGGGAGATGCTGCCCGCAGCCATGCGCCAGCGCATCGACTTTGTGGAAGACCCCTGCTATTATGATGTGAACGCCTGGCAGAGCCTGCAGGATGCCGGCATGCCCCTGGCATACGACATGCCCGTGCAGAACGAAGGCAGCATTCCTGCCCAGACCAGCACACCCATGATGCGCATCGTGAAGCCTGCCCGCCACCAGAGCACCAAGGGTCAGCCCGTATTCACCTCCTACATGGACCACCCCCTCGGCCAGTGCTGGGCTGCCTACAACGCCGCCGTGTTCTACACCGGCAAGCCTGCAGAGGAAGTGCCCCTGTGCGGCCTGGTGACCCACCATGTATACCGCCCCAACGCCTTCTCTGAGGAAATGGGCATGAACATCACCCCGGAGTTCCCCGTGCCCGCCGGCACCGGGCTTGGCTTTGACAAGCTGCTGGCTGCTCTGCCCTGGAAAAAACTTTGATTCCGCGCCGCCCGTTGCCATAAAACGAGCACGTAAGACCACCACCGCAAGTTGCAGGAATTTGCCTTGCGGTGGTGCTTTGCTTTACGATAACAGCCTTTTGGGGTTGACTTCCTCTCCGGTTAGGGGTATATCACTGGCGTTATGAGTTTTATTCCGTGGATGATAATGGCAACCGCAAGTGTGGCTGTAGACTGCGTGAATCCTATTCCCCAGCCGGGGGAACCGGGCTATGCGGCGCAGCCGCGGCATCACCTCCGTTTTGTGATGGAGAATGATTCGGCGTTCGGCAGTGATTGCAACTACTCCCACGGAACCCGCATCGATTATGCCCGGAATCTTGACAAAATGCCCGAACATGCCTTCGGGTGCAGTTTTACACAGAATATCTATACGCCGTACATGCACACCCACGGCGCCGTGCAGGGGGAACACCCCTACGCTGGCTATCTTGCGCTGGGGGTGGCGCATCTCTACACCGGAGAGTATGTGGGCAGCAGTGTGGAATTCCAGCTGGGCACTACCGGCCGCACCTCTCTGGCAGAAGAGGCGCAGGATCTGATTCACAAAACCTGTGGGCTGGAGCGCTGGAAAGGATGGCATGATCAGATTCCTGCAGAAGTCACCTTCCAGTTCACCGCCCGGCAGGACTACCGCCTCCCCTGTTTTGAAATCTCCTCCCCCGGTGGCTGGCAGACAGATGCCACCTTCTTCACCCGCGAGGAACTCGGCACGGTCTCCATAGCCGCAGAGACTGGTGTGTATTTCCGCCTGGGCCGCAACCTGCCCCCGGGTATGCAGCTCGTGGGCAACAACGCCGGTAATTTCGGCGTGGGCCTGCTGCGCAAAAATGACTACGACCCCACCGCCACTTCCTGGTATGTGCGCGCAGGTGGTTCGGTGAAATACGTAGCGCGCGATTTGTTTATCGACGGTGGCGTATTCCATGACTTCGACCGCACCTGTGGCCGCCAGCCCTGGGTGGCCGAAGCCCAGCTCGGCCTGGGCGTGCGCCACAAGGGGATTGATTATTACGCCGGCATGGTGGCCCGCACCCGCAGTTTCCGTTCCCAGATTGATGATACTGTCTTTGGAACCTTTAATTTTGCCTTCCACTGGTAACGCATGAGCAGTTGGCTTAAAGGGGGAATCATGGCGCTGGGGGCAGGCGTGGTCCTGCTGCTGGCAGGGGCGTTCCCCCTGCTGGGCGCGCCGGAGGTCTACCGCGGCGGCGCCATGCTGCTGCTGGGGCTCATCACCATCGGGCTCTGTCTGGCGGGTGGGTGGCGGCTGGCAGCGGGCAGGCGGGGCCAGCTCATCTTCGGGCTGGTGTTCCTCTTCTTCACCGTCACCGGTCTCTGCATGCTCGGGCAATACGGCGCAAAAGCCCTGGAATATGCCCGCATCGGCGGCCCCATGTGGGCGGGAGCTGTGGGCATGGCCTGCGTAGCGCTCACCGGCGTGGTATTCATGGCCGTGTTCGGCTTCCTGTGCTACCGCGTCATGAACCAGCGCATCTTCTGGCTTGCCGGGCTGCACTGGGCCGCGGCACTACTGGGCATTGGCGCCTTTGTGGATGCCGCCTGCGAAATCCGCGTGCCTGTGACCCTGCCGGCAGATGCCCGCACGGAATTGACTGAACTGGTGCTGGATGATGGCCGCACCCTCCCGCTTGGCTTCCGTCTGCGCGTGGATGATTTTGTGGTGCAGCATTACGACGATGCCACCTACTCCCTCTATACCTTCGAGAACGGCCGCCCCGGCCCCATGCAGCCCGTGGAACGCCGCGGCGACACCCTGCACCTGGGGAACGAAAGCTGGCCGCTCAGAGCCCTGAAGAACGCCCCCGGCATGCCGCACCCCTTCCTCATGATACCCGGGCAGCCCATGCGCGTGCTGGTGCAGAACCCCGCCACCGTGCGCGACTACTGCGCGCGCATCGTCGCCTTTACCGACCACCGCGGCCGCCCCGAAACCCACAAGGCAGAGCTGCGCGTCAACTCCCCCTTTGCCTGCAAGGACTGGCGCTTCACCCTCTCCTCCTACCGCCGGGAAGGGGCTCATACTGAGGTGCTCATGCAGGCGCGCCGGGCCCCCGGACGCTTTGCCGCCCTCTGCGGCATGGTAGGCATCATCATCTGCACCGCCGTCTGGTGCTGGTGGAGAAAGGAGGAACCGCAGCCATGACAACCCTCATCTACACCCTTACCATCTTCTCGCTGCTGCTTTGCCTGCTCAGCGTGCTGGCCGCCGCGCGCAGGCGGGCAGGGGACTCCCGCCGTGCCTTTGCTGCCGCTTGGGTAGTGGCACTCCTCCTCTTCGTGGCAGACTGGGTACTGGCGCAGGCCCCCCCCTTCGGCAACATGCGGCACGTGCTTGCCTTCTTCCCCCTCGTCATGATGCCCG
>JAFYRS010000113.1 GCA_017546845.1 Akkermansia sp. | reverse complement strand
GCTCAGCCGTGGAACATGCGCGACGTGCTGGTGCAGGGGCAGGGTAACTTCGGTACGCCGGAAGGTGACCCGCCCGCCGCTATGCGATACACCGAGGCTAAGCTCAGCCACCTGGGCGTGGCGCTCATGGATGACCTGGACAAGGATACCGTGGACTTCCAGCCGAACTACGACAACCGCCTCACGGAACCCGTGGTGTTCCCCTCTGCATTCCCGAACCTGCTGGTAAACGGCGGCACGGGTATTGCCGTGGGTATGGCCACCAACATGGCCCCGCACAACCTGGGCGAAGTGGTGGATGGTATCTGTGCCTTTATCGACAATCCCCTCATTACCAGCGAAGCGCTGCGCGCCTACATCAAGGGGCCGGACTTCCCCACCGGCGGCTATGTGCTGGGTTACAAGGGAATTGACAGCTACTTCCGCACCGGCCGCGGCAGCGTCCGCATGCGCGGTAAGATGGAAGTGGTCACCAACGAGAATGGCCGCGAGTTCATTCACATTTCCGATGTGCCCTACGGCGTGAACCGTGCCGTGCTGCAGGAACGCATTGCCGAGCTGGTGCGTGATAAGATTATCACCGACATTGCCGGTATGCGCGACCTGACGGATTACATCGAAATCGAGCTCAAGCGCGATGCCCGCCCGCAGGTGGTCATCAACCAGCTCTACAAGCTCACCAGCATGGAGACTTCGTTCTCCGTGAACATGCTGGCTATTCACGAGGGCCGCCCAAAGGTGCTTTCCATGAAGGATGCCATCAACTTCTACGTCGAACACCGCCGCGAGGTGGTCGTGCGCCGCACGAAGTTCCTGCTCCGCAAGGCAGAGGACCGCGCCGAGGTTTTGGAGGCCTACCTCATTGCCCTGGCCAACATGGATGAGTTCATCCGCATCATCCGCGACTCGAAGAACCGCGAGGACGCCCGCAACCGACTCATGGAATTCAGCTTCCCCACGGAGCTGGCCAAGGGCCTCGGCATCCTCATTCACCGCCAGCCCTCCGTGCAGGGGGACAAGTATGTGTTCACGGAACGTCAGGTGAACGCCATCCTCGAACTCCGCCTCTACCAGTTGACCGCTCTGGAAAACGACAAGATTTCCGATGAGTACAAGAAGCTGTTGGAGCTCATCGAGGATTATCTGGACATCCTGGCCAATGAGAGCCGCGTGCTGGGTATCGTGAAGGACGAGCTGCGCGCCATCAAGGAGAAGTATGCCACTCCGCGTATGACCCACATCATCCCGTTCGAGGGCGATATGGCCATTGAGGACCTCATCCCCAATGATTCCATGATTGTGACCATCACGCACAGCGGTTACATCAAGCGCACCAACTCCGATGAGTACCGCCTGCAGGCCCGTGGTGGCAAGGGTATCAAGGCTGCTACCACCAAGAGCAAGAAGGATGCCAACGACTTTGTGGAGCACCTGTTTGCCGCCCAGAACCACGACTACATCATGTTCTTCACCAACACCGGCCGTGTGTATGTGGAGCGTGTGTACGAAATTGACGAGGCCGCCCGCAGCGCCCAGGGTCGCTCCATCAAGAACCTGCTGGATATGCAGGCCGATGAGCGCATCGCCGCCATCCTGCGTCTGGAACGCCGCGTGAGCGAGGATGGCAAGGATATCACCTTTGCCGAAGATTCCGGCAATGTGGTGTTTGCCACCAAGGACGGTACGGTGAAGAAGACCGCCCTCAATGACTTCGTGAACTACCGCAAGGCCGGTATCATCGCCATTAACCTGGAAGAAGGCAACACGCTGGTGAATGCCGCGCTGACCTCCGGTGAGGATGAAGTGGTGCTGGTCACGCACGACGGCATGAGCATCCGCTTTGCCGAGAGCGATATGCGCGCCCAAGGCCGCAACACCATCGGTGTGCGCGGTATCAAGCTGCGCGAGGGTGACTACGTGGTGGCTCTCGCCGTGGTGCAGCAGGATGCCAATCTGCTCGTTGTCTCCGAAAATGGTCTGGGCAAGCGCACGCCCTTCGACGAATACCGTCCGCAGACTCGCGGTGGTATCGGTATCAAGACCATGAACTGCACCGACAAGACCGGTCGCGTGGTGTCTGCCACCACCGTGACCGATGCGGACGAGCTCATGATTATGACCACCGGCGGCCAGTCCGTCCGCATGAAGGTGAACACCATCCGCGAGACGGGACGCGCCACCCAGGGCGTGAAGCTCATCACGCTCGACGGCAAGGAATCCATCCAGGAAATCACCCTCGTCATTTCTGATGACGACGAAGATGAGGAGTCCGAAGCCGTGGATGCTGAAGCCCCCGCTGCCGATGAAGCGGAAGCTCCGCAGGAGTAAAGCGGTATCTGCGTAAAACAGAACTCATAAGAAATCCCCCGCCTGCCGGAACAGCAGGCGGGGGTGAGTGTAAATGGGGAGGTTTTATAATAAAATTAAAGGGTGTTTCGATGTTGCTTTAGTGCATTATTGGTGCTATATAAAAATGACGACAAGATAGTCGATGTTATATAATGATTGTGATATAAATGCTTGCCAAAATAAACGAAGTGTGAAATAATACTTCACGGTTGGTAGCATGTGTGAAAAATGAAGTGCGTCAAATGAAAGTATATGAAGGCTGATATTCAAGGCGAATTGTTTGATTTTTCTGAGAGGGGGGAAGAGTGTGCGGGTTTTCTTGTTTACCATAATGATGCAACGGGGCTGAAACTGGATGTTCGTCTCGATGGGGAGACTGTGTGGTTGTCACTGCAGCAGATGGCGGAATTGTACCAGACGACCAAGCGTAATATTTATGGCCACGTTAATAACATAATATCCGAGGGGGAGCTGGAAGAGGAACAGGTTACGAGAATTGTACTGCAATCTCGCCAGGAAGGACGCCGTGAAGTGATGCGTGAGCTGACCTTGTATAACCTGGATATGATCATTTCGGTGGGCTATCGTGTTAAAAGTTTGATAGCCACGCGCTTTCGCCAGTGGGCTACGGCCAGGTTGACTGAATATGTTCGCAAGGGGTTCACCATGGATGATGCCCGACTGAAAGAATTAGGAGGTGGTGGGTATTGGAAGGAACTGCTGGAGCGCATCCGCGATATCCGCTCGTCTGAAAAGGTGATGTTCCGGCAGGTGTTGGATTTGTATGCCACCAGTGCAGATTATGACCCCAGAAGTTCAGTCAGCAGGGAGTTCTTCAGTATTGTGCAGAATAAGTTTCACTTTGCTGCTCATGGGCAGACTGCTGCTGAGGTCATATATGACCGGGCAGATGCGGATAAACCTTTTATGGGATTGCAGACCTTCAGTGGTGCATTCCCTGTGCTGAAGGATGCTCAGATTGCCAAGAACTACTTGTCTGAAGATGAGTTGAAGGCGCTTAATAATTTGGTGTCGGGTTATTTCGACTTTGCTGAGCTGGCTGCCCGTCGCCGCCGCGTGATGAACATGGCTGATTACCTGAAGCAGTTGGATAATCTGTTGAATAGTATTGGTGAACAGGTTCTTGACCACAAAGGCCATATAAGCCACGAAGAGGCCATGGAAAAGGCCGAATGCGAATATAGAAAATATCAGGTAAAGAACCTTTCCCCCGTCGAGGAGGCTTATCTTGCCTACATGCAAGAACTTGCTAATGTTACTCGGAAGACTCCCCTGGAGTAAAGCCTCGCCCGCCTCATAGATAATTCATAAGTTTCACCCCTCCTGCAATCGGCGGGGCGGTGTAGGAGAAAGTTGAATCGTGTTTATTCCTTTTCCTTTTTCTTGGGGTAGCGGGCGAGTACGGCCATGCCGCCCTTGTAGTAGGGGTGCACGAAATCGACCTTCTGCTGGCGTTCGGGGGTAACGGATAAGCAACCGCCCACCAGGTCTGCCTTGCCAGCCTGCAGGGCATCGAGCAGCTCTGCAAAGTTCATCTTGATGTATTCCACCTTCATGTTCAGCTCGTAGGCCACGCGGTTGAGCACTTCGATATCCATGCCCATGAGCTCGTTGTATGCCTGGTAGGCCATGGGTACCTGGGAGACATCCGTTGCATAGCGGATGGTGCCGGCGCTGCCGTCATAGTCCTCCTTGTGGGTCCACTGGGTGATGCGGCGGCTCTGGTCAATGGATTTGCACCACTTGTCCTTGAACTGCTCCAGCTCGCCGCTGGCCTCCAGCTGCTGAATCACGGCACTGATGGCGGCATTGAGCGGGTCTCCCTTGCGCGTGGCAAAGGAATAGTGGTCATCTGCATAGGTGAACGCCAGGTAAAGCTCCTCCGGGTAATAGGCAGACCAGAGCAGGGCAATGGGTTCGTCCTCCAGCACGGCATCAATCCTGCCCTTGCGCAGTGCCTGCATCATGAGCTGGGTGTAGTTGTAATCCCTGTATTCGGCAATGCCGGGCTGCAGGGGCTTGAGCACCGTGGGGAACATGCCGCCGGTCAGTGCGCCTACCCGTTTGCCCTCCAGATCGGCAAGGCTGTGGATTTCTACAGGTGCAGCGGGTTCTTCCGTGGAGAAAAGGCTGGTCAGACCGCCGGAACCTTCCTGGTCATTGCAGGAGGTCAGGCTTGTGAGGGTGGCTGCACCCAGCAGCAGGCAGGAGAGAAAGGTTTTCTTGATGAACATAAGAGAAAATGTTGTGCTTCTATTGTGAGGATTTTACATGATACGGCTGATATGTCAATCTGAATTTTCAGCTCCCCTTTGTGCTCACATGTGTCCCAAAGTTTCGTTGATTGTAATTTATCGGCGAGCATCGCGAGCGGAAATTAGAGTCCCGTCAGGGACGGCAGCCTTTAGCGCGGGGTGGAGCGACGAAGTCGCGGTACCCCGGGTTAAACAATAAAACAACCAGAACCCCGAACGCAGTGAGTGGGTGGCAGAAACCTGCCGACGGCTGTAAGGCAGGTTGGACAAACGCGTAGCGTTTGCCCCGCCAGGGGTGAGCCACCAATGGGGTGGTGGTGAATCAATGCTAAGCATCAACATAAAGCATCGCTTTCTGTCACCCGTTATCACGGGTTCTGGTTTGTTTTTTGTTGGAGCAGGCGCTTGGGGCTTCGAGTCTCGTTTCACTCGCTTTCTACGCCCTCACAGGTCGCGTGCTAACGCACGCTTGCACCTGCCTAACATCTGTCGCCCACT
>JAFYRS010000112.1 GCA_017546845.1 Akkermansia sp. | reverse complement strand
GTGGGGTTCCATCACCAAGTTCCAGCTCAAGGGCGCTTCCGTGCTCATCCAGGAGATGATTACCAAGGCCACCGAAACCATCATCGGCGTGAACACCGACAAGAACTTCGGCCGCGTCATGGTATTCGGCACCGGCGGTGTGTACACCGAAGTGATGCGCGACACCACCATGCGCATCCTGCCCACCGATGACTTCTCCGACATGATCAAGGAGACCAAGGTCGGCACCATCCTGAACGGCGTGCGCGGCGAGGCTCCCAAGGCCGTAGGCCCGCTGGCCGATACCCTGGCCAAGGTGCAGAAGCTCGTGCTTGAAATTCCTGAAATCACCGCCATTGACGGCAACCCGGTTCTCGTGACCGCCGACCGCGCTGTGGTGGTAGACTTCAAGATGATTCTCAAGTAATCAGGCCTGATTATACTCCAGCAAAGCCCGTTTCCCCCTGGGAAACGGGCTTTATCGTTTTGACATCACGTCAGTTATCTGGTATTATTCCTCTACCCCCTCTGTTACCCATGGAAATCCTTATCACCATTGCCATCCTCTTCGCCGTTTTCGGCATTCAATACCTGCCCATCTACCTCTCCTATCTGTTTGTATCCCGCAAGCAGGTCACACAGGGGAAAATGCACAAGGTTTCCTTTATGGTGACTGGAATCAGCATAGGATGCGCGCTCATCACCAACCTGCTGAACTGCACCAGCGTGGCTTTTCCTGTAACAGCCGTAATGGTGTACCAGATGGGGCGGAGCATGCTCCAACAGAGCAATAAGCAGGCATGGGCATCCTGCGGCATCTTTATCGGCATCTCCGCGCTGCTGATTGCGATTGTCGTCTACCTCCTGATAACCAACGAGACCTTTCGCATGCTCATGACCGAGGAATAAGCCTCGACATTTCTATGGACAGCTCTTAAAAAGATTACTTTACGAGGGCTGCAAAACATGCCAGCATGCGGCAGTGACCTACTACCTCATTGCCTTGCTGCTCCGTCTCAGCTGTGCCTGGCGCGTACGCCGGCAGCAGCTGGGAAAGCGGCTTCTTCCGTGCAACATTCTGGTTCTGCTGTGTGCGCTGATGTACGCCCCTTATATCCCGCGGTCACTCAACAGCCCTCTTCCCATACACGCCTTCTTTTATAGCGATGGATGCCAGTCCGTTGCTGGCTGCGATTCCCCTCCTGTTCTACAGCAGCCCCGCCGGTGAGATGGGTGAATACCTCCCTCATCTGCGGCAATCCGGTTCTCGTGACCGCCGACCGCGCCGTAATGGTGAACTCCAAGATGATTCTAAAATAATCTTCCTGATTCCGTTTCGATTTGATTTTACAAGAAGTTCATGCTAAACTGACCGCCACACACCACCGTTCACCATGAACATTCTGAGTTTCTTCATCGTCTTAACGGCTGCCATTGGAGGAGAGTTTCTGACCATCTACCTCTCCTACCTCACCGTATCACGCAAAAAAGTAACGCAGAAACAGATGCTGCATGCCTCCTTCGTGGTGACAGCCTACAGCATGATGGCCGGAACCCTGCTCGGATTTGCCGATTTACCCCGCACCATCTCCTTCCTCATCACAGCCATACTGGTACATTTCACAGGTCGCAGAATGCTGCATCAGAACAACAGGCAGGCCTGGGTCTCATGCGTTATCTTCATCGGCCTTGCCCTTGCGGCAGGCTTCACCTTTATCTGGCTCATGCACACAAGCGATGCTTTCCGTGCTCTGATGACGCAGACCTATAAGTAAAAAGGCACTATCGCCGTACATCTTCTGGATACTCCCCGCCACATATCATACTACCTCATCGGACTTTTTCTCAGTCTCAGCTGTGCCTGGCGCGTACGTCGGCAGCAGCAGGGAAAGAGGCTTCTTCCGTGCAACATTCTGGTTCTGCTGTGTGCGCTGATGTATGCCCCTTATATCCTGCGGTCACTCAACGGCCCGCTTCCCATGCACGCCTTCTTTGTAGCGCTGGATGCCTGCCCCCTGCTGGCTGTGTTCCCCCTCCTGTTCTACAGCAGAAGACACCCGGTGAGATGGGCAGTTGCCACCCTCATCTGCGGCATCGTCGCAGCGTTCTTCCTCTGCTACCTGCTCTATGTGCAGCAGATTATCCTGAGCACGCCCTATGGAGCCCCCGTGCCCTTCTGGGTTGAGATATGGCTCCCGGTTTCGCTTCTTCACGTTGAATCTAACAGCTTTACAAAAGTCTTCCCGTGTGATATAACCAGTCTATGAGCAAATGGCAACGCGCTGGCCGCTGGTGCGGCTACACCCTGGGAGGCATCATGCTTACCACCCTGCTGGCAACAGGCTGGGGCTACCTCTGGTTATGTGGATGGACCTGGAAGGGGACGCCGGAATTCCACGAAAGCTGGACAGCGGAGGAACGCGCCGCCCTCACGGAATTTGACCGTTTGCTCCGGGCGCAGATGAACGACTACATTCCTGCGATAATCGAGCTGCGAAGGGGCGGGTCCTTCTTCTCCGCCCCCGTTTCCATCTGGGAGTGTATGGATTACGGCTGCGCCATACGGGATTTTTTTGCAGGCATCAGCAGCCAGCTGCACCAGGCCATAGAAAGCGGCCATGCAGGCGGGGAGGAACAGGTGGACTTCCGGAATCCTTTTGGATGTGCAGTATGCGGCTATACACCGGCCATCGTAGCGGCGCAACATGCGCAGCTGGATGCCATGAAAGCGCTGGTGCAGCATGGCGCCAACCCCAATACCATTGCCATGCAGATAGACGGCGATGCGGATAACACTGAATTCGAAACGCCCCTTACTCCCGTGCTCAATGGACATTTCATCACCGGTGAGAAGATTCCCTGGGAAACGCGCCGGAAATACGCCGAATGGCTGATGGAACAGGGAGGCGATATCAACGGCACCAGACGCATCACGGGCATAGCCTGCGATTTACCGCTGGTGTGCGGTTTTGAGGAAGGTGCTGCCCCCTGGCTCTGGGCGCTGGACCACGGCAAAACCGTGACAGTGGAAAACCTGTGCAACATAGCCGCCAGCCGGGATTCCACCGCCCTGCAGGAACGCATCCTCCAGGAGAAACTGGTGGATATCAATGACGCCAGCTCCACAAAAACCGTACTGCAGGTACTGCTGAACCAGCTGACCGCCAGCGATGAGGAAGATTTTGCCGAACTGGTGAAACGCGACATCGAGCGGAAGCTTGACATGCTGCTGGCCGCAGGTGCGGATCCGAACCTCGTGCCGCTAGCAGCGCAGCCACAGCAGCCGGGTGAAAGCGACGAAGCATACGAGCAGCGCTGCAACACTTCCCACGCCAATACCGCGTACCCGCTGGACATCGCCACCCGCTGGCTCGAGTTCTCCGACTATCCCCCTACCCGGGAATACTGCCAGCGCATCATTGAGAAACTCCGTGCAGCGGGGGCCCGCCCAGGCAGCGAACAGTAAGCACCATCATGGGTGTTCATACAGCCCCATAAAATAAGGCAAATCCGGGTGCTCAGTCTGAAGAATTGCCCAGATAAAGGGGCGATTGAATATAATCTGCGGTGGCAGTTCCGGCAGGGAGGCCCACACAACCACTTGCGCACTGGTGGCAGCGGCGGCAGTCGTTCCCTGCTCATCCACCTTCACATAGCAACTCTGGCGCACATCGCTCACATACATAGGGACATCGGCAAAGCCGCTGAAATCTGCCCCAGGTTGAAAGATGTCACCCACCCCACAGGCTGCCAGCACAGATTTGAACGAAAGCGGCTCTGCCCTGAGCTCAAAACGGGGGAAGCCGAGGTGAATTTCTACATCGCGTTTCTGCTTAAGAGCCTCGCAAATATCCGCAAACTGAGACACGGTGAGGGAGTCCACAAATTGGCGGGCATCGCCCCGGGGCAGGATGGCAACCATGCACACTGGTTTGCCCGACCAATCGCTGATCTGATACGGTAATTTCACCGCCAGCCAATCTACCCCCTGCGCTACGCTCCAGCAGGCATCCTGGTGCATCATCTGCACATGCGGCGTGCTACCATCGGCGCAGTGGAAATCTTCCGTCACCGTTTCCTGCTCAGAGAAAGGAAACAACCATTTGCCCTGCATTGCAATGGCATTCACCGCCAACAAACCGGGTGCATCTGAACCGGCTTGCAGGCTTTCCGGTGTTACCAGCTCCGGGATTCTGCCGGCGGTGCGACCGCACACCCAGTCATTCACCCGCCGGGCAGCCTGCTGTGCATCTGTCACCATCGGCACAGGCATCACATCATGCCTGCGGGCGAATTTCTTGAGTACGGGCACCAGTTTATCATCCACAAACAGCGCATCAGCCTCCTGCATATCAATAGTCGCGCGCAGCAAGGGCAGCGGCAGTTTCAGCGCAGAGAGCCCGGCAGCCGTTTCACCGCGAGCGCCAATCTGGATCATGCGCAGCACAGATACCAGGCTGCTGGGCGAGCAGGTCACATTGCCCTGGGTCTGGCGCACCTGTTGCTGAAAAATCCGCAGCGCAAAATCCGATTGCGCCTTCTCCGGTTCCGGGCTCACCAGTGAATCCGGAATCTCAACCATGGGCAGTTCCTCTGCAGCCCGCAAGGAGGGCAGCAGGAAAACACCGGAAAGCAAGGCTGCATATAAGCGCTTCATCATGGTTCGGAAGTAACTCGGGCATTCGGGGAAAGGCCGTAGACCTGCGGCTCGTACATAAGCTGCGCCTGCGCGGGCGGCGCGGTGGAAGTTCCGGCACGTTTCACACGGGCATAGTAGCGCATGTTCAGCAGGTCGCGTCCCTCCCAGCGGGTGCAGAAACCGCGTACGCGGTCAGCCAGATACTCGCGGTGGTCAAACCAGTAGCTCCACTCCAGGGATTCCAGACCGACGGCCTGCCCCGGCACGGCCGGGTTGATGGCTTCCATGCAGGCAGGCAGATAATCCTCCAGCACCAAATACTTGAGCTCCGGGGCAACCTTGGCGCAGGTGAGCGTCACGCGCACCACATCACCCACCTTGAACGAAGTCGCCGGGCGCCAGATGCCATCAGCCCCCTTTGTCTCATACAGGCGGGTCACCTGCAGACCGCGCTCCGTCACACCGGGGTAATCCGAGGTACGCGGCAGAGCACGCAGGTTCAGCGTGGCATACACCGTGCCCTGCTTCGCGGCCAGGGTGGTGGGCAGCGCCTTCATCTCCTGCCCGGGCTGCCAGGGTAAAGGCACTTCAGTTGCCCCCATGCCCAGCTGGAGCTCCGCTCCATCGTGCAGCACCAGAACAGCCTCTCCGCCTGACTTCCTGCTCAGCTTGATATATTCCGCCAGCGCCAGCAGAGACCAGGCATGCGTCTGCGTGGAACCGTGGCGGTAATCCCGCCCGGCAGTGCGCATCCATTTGCGGAATGCGGCATCTGCCCCGGCCGGATTCTCCAGCATAGCCAGCATAAACTGCATACTGGCCCGGGTTTCACGAGCCCACGAGCCCGGCAGCGGGGCTTCACGCAGCGCATCCATCATCGCCCCGGACCGGCCGCGGACACGCGCAATGCAGAACCGGGCAAGTACAGACAATTTTTCATCATCCGCCTTGCTGAGGTAGTGAATGAGCTCATCCAGCTGCTCCTGCGGCACATTGTACCCCTGCTCCTGCGCCAGTTTGAGCACATAGGCCGCGTGAGCAGATGCCCAGAGACAGGATTCGCGGCGGCCGCCCCAGTATGAAAGGCCACCATCCTCGCACTGCCGCGACAAAATCTCCTGCACCATCTCCTCCACGGTTTCCTTTACCTCCTCTGCCGGGGTCTGCGCCATGAGCGGGCAGAACGGTGCAAGATGCCGGTACAGCAACCAGGGAATCAGCGCAGAGGCGCGCTGCTCGGTGCAGCCGTAGGGGTATGCCAGCAGGAAATCAGCTGCGCCCGCCAGGTGCAGCAGCGGATTGGCCGAGGCCACCAGCTGCATCTGCCCGCGAGAAGCTGCGGCCACCTCGCTTCCCATCAGCGGGGCCAGAGCAACGGCTGCAGCCCCCGGTGACAGTGCCAGGCGGTGCACCTCCTTGAGCACCGGGGCCGGGAAACGCACGGTAAACTCACCCTGCACGGCATCCGACCCGGGCTTGCCCTGCGCCATCCAGCGCAACTTCTGTCCACCCTCAGCCGTGGCGGTGAAATCAAAATACAGCGTGCCGCTCTGCCGGGCGGCCAGGGAGATTTCCTGCGGAGCATCCGCCCCCTCCAGCGTCACGCGCCAGGTGCCGGGCTCATCCGTATTGTTCACAATGGAAAGCGGCAGGCGCAGGGTATCCCCCAGGCTCATGAAGAGCGGCGTGCCGGGAGTCAGCATCACGGGTTGAGCCACCGTAAAATCACCGCTGGCCGAGCCAAAACGCTTACCGCTCTTATCCAGGGCCACAGCAAACACACGGTATGTGGTCAAGGTATCCGGCAAGGTAACCTGGGCCGAGAAACGGCCCTCTGCATCGGTGCGCAGCGCCCCCTTCCACAAGGCAACCGGGGCAAAATCCGTGCGCAGGCGCGGCATTGCAGCCTGCTCTGCGCCAGCACCTGCCACCATGGCAGCAGGAGCTCCCAGGCCGCCACCAGAGGCTCCCAGGTCGCCACCAAAGCCAACCTCCTCCGACATCTCCATATCCACCGCCATGGGCGCATTCCTGCCCGCAGCGCGTTTATAATAACGCCCCTGCACGGGAGCTCCCGCTGTGCTCACAATCACCGAAGGCGGCTCATCGACGTACAGATTGCACCCCTCACCCACCATATCTCCCTGCCATAACCCGGGCAGGAGGGTCAGGATGATTTCCCCTTTCGCACGGTTGTTGCGCATGGGAGAATACGGCAGGGAGAAACTATAAGCCACACTGCCACGGCAGAAATACGATTCAGGGTCGGGGCATTGATAACGCCCGACAGAAAGCATGCCTGCATCGACAGCATACAGGGTGACCTCGGCCTCCGCAGGCTTTCCATCTGCCAGCACCCGCCCGGAAAGGCTTACCGTTTCCGCCGGGCGGCACACCTGCTGCGGCAGTTGCAGTTCCACCCCCAGATGATATCTGGCAACCGGCACGTAACACTGTTCTGAAATGACGATGGGGGCTTCATCAGCCGAGCGCCCCGGCAACACCAGCGTGGCACACACATTCCCCTCCTCTCCCGGCAGCAACGGCACACGCAGCGTCTGCGGGCCAGCCACCACAGGCAGCACCTGGTGGCGGAGTTTCTGCCCACAGCCGATGAACAGGTGAGCCTTCACCGCACGGGGTAAATCCGCTTGCAGAACCAGCTCGCCGTCCTTATGCTCCACCTGCAGCCCGGGAGCAGGAGAATCCGGCCGGAATCGCCATATCGGGCACGAAAGCGTTGTCTCACGCCCCGCCGCATCTCGCCCGCTCAACTTCCATGCCTCCGCGCCGCTATGCTTCTGCAGCAGCTCCAGCGGCATCTCCTGCCCTGTCTGACAATCTGCCGGCACAGTCAGCGAACCGCTCCAGAGTACTTGTTCGCGGAACTTCATGGTACCCAGCCCGTTGGCACCCACCTCGGGGTCGCGTGCCGTGCGCACCAATTTCAGCTCCACCACCTGCTCACGCTTCAATACACCAGAGCCACAGGAATCCATGAGCCGCAGGCGGCCACTCTGCACGGTCATATAAAAATCAGCCGGATAAATGGGCTTATGCACCTGGGGCATCTGCACGTATTCCTCCCGGTCATTGGAAACACTGCCGCGGACGGAAAGACCGTGAGCCTTGCGCATTTCCTCCGTCACCTCGCCCGTGATTTCCGCCTTACCCGCAGCATCCAGCGCAAGCTCCCTTTCCTGCCCGCCGATATTCAGGCTGCAGGCCGCCCCCGCCAGCGGTACGCCGCTGTAATCCTGCGCGGCCACGCGCACGGTGTAATGGCTGGGGGCCACGGGCTCCAGCTCCAGTTCCATATTTACCTTGAACGCATCGCGCCGGAACACCTGGCAATTCACAGTCCCCCGCTGCCGGAACTTTCCACTCTCTACCTGCAGGGAATAATAGCCCGTCACATCATCCTCTCCCTCCGGCAAGGAAAAACTCATCTCGAACGCACCGAATTCCCCCAGGGACACCTCTCTTTTCTCCAGCATTTTGCCATCCGGGCGGGAAATGGTCACCCTGGCGGATTTTTCCATTGGCAAATCGCAGCTGCCATCCGGCAGCTGGCGGCGCAGCACTCCGCGCACATGCACCGTATCCCCCGGGCGGTAAAGCGGCCTGTCCAGCACCAGCAGGGTTGAATATCCCCGGCGATTCGTCCCGGAGCTCCGCCCGCCGCGCGGTGCATCCTTCACCAGCACGGCATCCTCCCCGCAACTCACGCGCAGTGCTCCCTTTGCCCGGAAATCCCCCGGCAACCAGGCCACGCCGTTTTCCACCGCAATCCGGCACTGCTCCCCCGCCGTTGTCTGGTACGTAAGCTCGCCGGATTCCAGCGGCTCACCATCCGAATACCGATTCACCAGCACGGCGCCCTCGCCCGCCATCACGTTCAAATCCGTCACCTGCACGAGCACATCCACCTGCGCATCCAGCAAATCAGGCTCCTGCCCATTCATGCTCATGGCCTCCCGCACCGCAGCCTCCGCCAGCGGCTGCAGTCGGAGCAGATACATCCCCGGAGCCGGAGAACCGCCCACCGCATCATCCAGGCGCAGCAGGCACTCACCGCTCTGCAGCATGCCCCCTGCTCCAGTCCTCACGACCGCACCCGGCAGCGGCTCTGCGCCCTCCAGCACCTGGCGGCTGTGTTTAGCCCGCAATTTTTCTGCCTTAAGCAGATGCTCCATGGATTCCTGCATATCCGCCACGCTTCCCTCCGGCACAGAGAGGCCCTTCCACTGGCGGTCCTTCAGCAGCTCATAGCGTAACTTATGCTGCCGCAGTTGCACCGAATTCACCAGATTGCCTTTCATGGCGAGCTCCATCTTGTCCGGCCGCAAACGCCAGGCGCTCACCTTCACCGCCTCCAGATTCGCAAATGGCAGGCGCAGCACCCGCTCTCCCTGGACCGGCAGTAGTGTTGTTTCGCCATATTTCAACACAGGCATGGCCGGATTCAGCGCAATGCGGTGGCGATGCGCCCGCACCATCTTCCAGCCCAGGTAAGAAGCCGTATCTGACGGCAGCACCACATCCAGCACGGCGGGAGCCGGGGCGCTCACCTCCACCCAGAATCCCCGGGCCCGGTTCTGCGGCTGGTACAGCAGCGATTCTCCACCACGGCGGCCATAGGCATGCACCGGGGGCAATTCCTGCACCCCAGCGTAGCGGAACTCATAGCTACGGTCATGGAGAACAAGCTTCTTCACTCCCTCACCAGCATCCGCTGCCACCTGGTCACCAACAGCCAGCTGCATGCGCTGGAACAAGGCCGGCATCTCCGCGGCATTCATCTCTGCGCCGAATGAAACACGCAGGCGGTACGACTTGTTCTCATGCAGCACCCACTCCACACCGCTGGGCAATTCCTCTGCAAACCGGATATCCCGGCACACCGGCCCGGTTGTAGAAAAACCGGGATTGCTGCCGGGTTCCACCAGCAGATGCCATAACTTACCGGAAGCGAGCGGCTTCACCGGGCGCACCAGGACATGCCCGGGCAGCGGACTATCCGGCGTCAGTTTCTTCCAGACGTCCTCCCCGCGGTCTTCCAGAATATCCAGTGAGCCGGAATCGCTCAAATGTTTCAGCAAGGCGGGTTCCTGAACCGCCTCCACACGGTCGCGGTACGAAACCTCCCCGGTGCGGCGGTGGAAAATCGCCTCCCGGAACACGAAGCGCACCCCGGATTCTGCAGAAAGCTCCCGGCTTTCCCGGGTAATCTGCGCCCGGGCATGCACCACCACCCCCACGCCCCTGGCATCCATGAAGGCCTCACCAGAGAGCATATCCGGCGGGCAACGGAACACTTTTTCCTCCTGCGGGGCAGCAGCACCCCCCAGATAGCAGGTGCCGGGATTCAGTTTGAATCGATATTCCGTGGCGCAGGAAGTCCCCACGGGGAACGAGATATCCAGGGTATCCTGGTCGCTCCACACGGGGATGGGCTTGTGCTGCTCATCACCCGTGATGGTGAAGAAATCACGGCCCAGGTCCTTATCGCTCAGGCGGGTATCTTCATGCTTCCATCCATTCTGCACCGTGGTCTGGCTGACCAGCGGTTCCGGGTATTTGAACTCCACCTGTTGTCTGTATGTATCCGGGCGCAATTCCGGCCAACCGGCCGCTGCCGTTCCCAATACACCTAAGCATATAACAAAACGTTTCATATTCATTCAATACGTTAAAATTCAAGGTTCGCTCACCACTTGAGCATTAGGGGAAAGGCCATACACCTGCGGCTCATACATGAGCTGCGCCTGCGCAGGCGGCGCGGTGGAGGTGCCGGCGCGCTTCACGCGGGCGTAGTAGCGCATGTTGAGCAGGTCTCGCCCTTCCCAGCGGGTGCAGTAGCCGCGCACGCGGTCCGCCAGATACTCTCGGTGGTCAAACCAGTAGCTCCACTCCAGGGATTCCAGGCCTGCAGCCTGCCCCGGCACGTTCGGGTTGATGGCTTCCATGCAGGCGGGCATGTAGTCCTCCAGCACCTGGTACTTGAGCTCCTCTGCCACCTTGGCACAGGTGAGCGTCACGCGCACCACATCCCCCACCTTGAACGAAGTAGCCGGACGCCACACGCCATCTGCCCCCTTGGTTTCATACAGGCGGGTTACCTGCAAGCCGTGTTCGGTCACGCCGGGGTAATCCGTGGTGGGCGGCAGAGCGCGCACCCGCCAGGCGGCATACACCGTGCCCTGCTTTGCAGCCAGTGTGGTGGGCAGAGTCTTCATCTCCTGCCCGGGCTGCCAGGACAGCGGCACCGTCGCAGCCCCCTTGCCCAGCTTGATGGCAGAGCCATCCTGCAGGGCAAGAGTCGCCTCATCCCCCTGCCCCTTCTTGAGCTTCAGGTATTCCACCAGGGCAAAGAGATTCCATGCATTGCCCTGGGTGGTGCCGTGGCGGTAATCCCGCCCGGTGCTGCGCAGCCAGGTACGGAACGCAGCGTCTGCCCCGTCCGGATTCTCCAGCATGCTCAGCATGAACTGCATGCTGGCCTTCGTCTCGCGGTACAGGAAAAGCTTTTCCTCTTCATTCTTCTCCAGCGTCTCGCGCAGAATATCCTTCATCTGCCCGGTCTTGCCACGCGTGCGGGCAATGGCAAAACGGGTGCGGTAGTCTTCCTCGCTGGTAGAAGCCCACCAGAGGTAACGGTAGAGCTTATCCATGGCCTCCTGCGGCACCTCGAAGCCCTGTTCCTGCGCCAGTTTGAGCACATAGCCCGCATGCGCCGTGGCCCACAGGCAGGATTTGTTCCACCCACCCCAGAAGGAAAGCCCGCCGTCCTCGCACTGGCGGGGAAGCAACTCCTCAATCACCTTCTTCACGACCTTCTCCACCTCCTCCGGGCGGGTCTGCGCCATCTTCGGACAGAAAGGTGCCAGGTGCTCATACAACAACCAGGGAATCAGAGCGGAAGCGCGCTGCTCGGTGCAGCCGTATGGGTATTCCAGCAGATAATCTGCAGCCCCGGCCAGGTGAAGCAGCGGATTGGCCGATGCCACCAGCTCCATTTCACCACGGGCGGCGGTGGCCACATCACTGCCCAGCAGCGAGGCCAGATGCACCGGGGCATCACCCGCACTCAGGGTGAGGCGGTGCACCTCTTTGAGCACGGGCGCCGGGAAACGCACGGAGAATTCCCCCTGCACGGCATCTGAGCCCGGCTTGCCCTGCGCCATCCAGCGCAGCTTCTGCTCGCCCTCGGTGGTGGCGGTGAAATCAAAATACAGCGTGCCGCTCTGGCGGGCAGCGAGGGTGATTTCCTGCGGGGCGGCCGCACCTTCCAGCGTCACGCGCCAGGTGCCGGGCTCATCGGTATTGTTCACAATGGAAAGCGGCAGCCGCAGGGTATCCCCCAGACTCATGAAAAGCGGCGTGCCGGGAGTGAGCATCACAGGCTGGTTGACCGTAATGCTGCTGAGAGCACTGCCGAAGCGCGTACCGCTGCGGTCCACCGCCATGGCCACCACGGTGTAGGAAGTCAGGGTATCCGGCAGCTGCACCTCCACCGAGAAGCGGCCTGCAGCATCCGTGCGCAGCGCCCCCCGCCACACCGCCACCGGGGTAAAGTCCGTGCGCAAGTAGGGTCCGCATTCACCTAATGAGGCATCCAGACCTACACCCAGGCTCAACTCTTCGCCCTCCTCATCTTCCCCCTCATCCGAATACATGGAATCGGCCTCCATGAAATACCCACTCCCGGAGCGCAATCCGGCAGTCAGTTTCTTCGATTTGCGATGATAAACGCCCGGCGTCACCACGGGCATCGGCGCAGGCGCGCATTCCTCAACATACTGATACTGAGTCCCCATGCTCAGCAAGCCATCCACAGCATGCACAACACTGCGCCCCATGCGCAACAAAAGGCCTCCGCCAAAGAAGCTGCGCCTTCCCCCTTTGTAAGAGTACCACGTGGGATACGGCGTCAGCGAATACCCCGGCCCCATCAAATCACCACGCCAGAAAGCCGGCAGCATGACACGGGAGAGCGTAAGACCTTCCTTTTTCCCGATACCGGGGCTGATGGGAGAGAAGGAGCGGGCGGTTCCCGCGTAGAAGAACTCCTCCGGCTCCGGGGTGGTGTAATCCCCCACGGAAAGCATGCCGTCATCCACCGCATACAGCGTCACCTCGGCATCTGCAGGCTTACCCGCTGCCCGCACTGCGCCGGAAATCGTTATCGTCTGTGCCGGGCGGCACGCCTCCTCCGGCACTTCTAAATCAAGCTCCAGCTTATACCTGCTGATGGGTACAAACTTCCGGCAGGAGGTGTGCACAGCGGTCTCCCCCGGCTGCCGCCCCGGCAGCACCAGAGAGAATGACAAGGTGCCCTCCTCTCCCGGCTGGAGTTCCACCGGGTATGCATGCTTGCCGGCCTGGACCGGCAGCGTGAGGTGGCGCAGTTTCTGCCGCTGCCCCACAAAAAGATGCGCCGTGCCGTCATACGGCAACTCCGCCCGAAGTTCCACCACGCGCCCCTGAAGATGGGCGCTCATCTCCGCAGAGGAATCGTCCTTGCGGTAATAGGAAACGTATTCAGTATAGCAGACCTCACGACCGGCAGAGTCCTTGCCACTCATTTCCCAATACTCCGCCTGGTCACGCCAGGATTCCGCATCCGGCAGCGGCACGCCGAGCTCGGCATTCGCGGGGATGTGCAGAGTACCGCTCCAGAGCTCCACCTTCTTCTCCTCTTTGAGTCCCAGACCATTGGGGCACAACACCGGCTTTTTCACCACATCCACCAACCGCAGGTCCAATGTCTGGTCACGCCCCAGCACCTTATCGGTGCGGGCATCATACAGCACCACGCGCCCGTTGCGCACGCGGATGTAGAAATCGCCCTTGTGAATATCCTTGCTGTGCGTTTCGATACGCACATATTCCTCGCGGTCATTCGACACACTGCCCCCTACCGCAATGAATCCATGCTCGCGCTGCTGTTTCCAAACCTTGCGGGTGATTTCTGCCTTGCCGGCAGCATCCAGAGTTAAGCGTTCATTCAAGCCATTAATAAGCAACTCACAGGCGGCATTCGCCACCGGCGTACCGCTGTAATCCACAGCAGACACACGCACCGTGAATTCCTCCGGCAGCACCGGGTCCACATCAATTTCCAGCGACACCTTGAACGAATCCCGCCGGAACACCTGGCAATTCACCCCCACGCTCTCGCGGAAATCTCCCGCCTCCACGAGCAGGCGGTAATTCCCCGTCACATCCTCCTCTCCCTCCGGCAGGGTATAGCTGGTTTCAAACGCGCCGAATTCACCCAGTGATACCTCGCGGGTGTCCCATTCGCTGCCGTCCGGGCGGCAGAAGGCGAGTTTCGCGGTTTTCTCTGCAGGCAGGGCACAGCTGCCATCTGCCAGCACGCGGCGAAGCACCCCGCGCACATACACCGTATCGCCCGGCCGGTACAGCGGGCGGTCCAGCACCAGCAGGGTGGATGCCTTCGGCTCCCGCGGATTCAGCATGCTGCGGTAAGAAGAGCGGTACGGCAGCTCCACCATCACCACATCATCGCCGGAGCGCACCCAGGCTTTGGGCGAACCTTCCAGATTCTCCGGCAACCAGGCAATGCCGTTTTCAATGCTCAAATGATGCACTTTCTTCTCTGCATCCAGATACGATACGGTGCCTCTTTCCACCGGGCGGCCATCGGAGTACCGGTTCACCAGCACGGCGTCCTCACCCATGGTGACATTCAAATCCGTTACCTGCACCAGCACATCCTGAGAGGCATCCAGCGATTCCTCTGCCCGCCCCAGGCGGCGGAGTGCAGCACGCACCGGGGCGTTGGCCACCTGCTGCAGCCGCAGCAGATACATTCCCGGAACCGCCGGGCCACCCGTGGCGGCATCCAGTTTCAGTACAGCTTCTCCGCTGCTCAGCATGGCATCACTTCCGGCATTCACCACGCAGCCAGGCAGCGGGGTTGCGCCCTCCAGCACCTTGCGGCTGCGCGCCGCGTTGCGGCGTTCCTTCTTCCGAGCGCTTTCCAATACATTTTCAGCCGAACTCAGCTCGTGCTCCATCACATACATACCGCGGAGCTCCCGGGAGCGCAGCAAATCGTACCGCAATTTAGCCGCAGCAACGCCCATAGCATTGCTCAGACTGTTATCATACGCGGTAGCGGTCATTTCATGAGCCAGACGCCAGGCGCTCACCTTCATGCTGGCAACATTGGCACAGGGCACACGCAGTGTGCGCTCTCCCTTGAGCGGCAACACCACCTGCAGCCCGGGGGCAAGCTCCGGCCACCCGGGGTTGAGCGCAATGCGGTGGCGGTGCTCTCCCTGTGTCCTGAAGCCCAGATACGATGCCGTACCGGCAGGAATCACCACATCCAGCAGCTCAGGGGCTGTGGCCGATACCTCAATGATGAATCCACGGGCCTGCCCCTGCGGGGTATAGGTCAGGATTACATCCTCATCCGAGTCCCGCCAGTCTGAAGACATATCCACGGTTTCCGGCTCCAGCACTCCGGCGTAGCGGAACTCCACCACTCGGTTATTGAAGGTCACTTTCTTTCGCCCGGCACCGGATTTGACCGCCACGGCACCACCGACTTCCAGCTGCATGCGGTCGAACAACGCGGGCATGTCTGCCAGGGACATGGGATGACTGAAGCGCACCTGCAGGCGGTAGCCTTTCTCTGCGTCAGCGTTCCATTCCACACCCGTCCCCATTTCCACCATCGGCGCAGCGGAGGTGCAGACGGCATCGTCATCGCAGAAAACAGGATTTTCCGACGGCGCGAGCAGCAAGTGCCATTCCTTCTCCGGGTCCAGCGGCTGTTTCGGCCGCAGCACCACATGCCCGGGCAAGGGGGTATCCTCGCGCAGCTTCTGCCACACTTCCGCCCCGCGCTCCTGGAGCACTTTCAGGGAGTCCTGGCCGATGCCCTGTTTCAGGAAGGCGGGTTCTGCATCGGCCTCCACTGTGGTGGTATAATAAATATCGCCGGAGAAAAACTTCCGGTGCGCCTCGCGAAATACAAAGCGCGGTGCCGTCTGCGCAGACAGCTGGCGACTTTCCCGGGTTGTCTGGTTACGGGCGCACACCATCACTCCCACCCCGCGGGCATCCATGAATACCGAACCTTCCAGATACCCGGGCGGGCAGCGGAACACCTGCGGCAGGGTCGGCGCCAGTTCCCCGCCCAGATACTTCGTGCCGGGCTTCAGCTGGAACTTATATTCCGTGCGGCAGGAAGTTCCCTGAACAAAGCTGATTTCCAACCTGTCCTGGTCCGTCCAGCAGGCCACAGGCTGGTACTGCGCATCACCGCTGATGGTGAAGATATCAAGCCCCAGGTCGGCAGGGGAAAATTCCTCCTTTTCTTCCGCAGCCTCCTCCTCGACTTCCTCCTCCTCTTCTTCTCCGGAGCGCACCTGCTGCCCGTTTTCCACCACGGTGCGGCTTACCAGCGGCTGGGCAAACTTCAGTGTCACTTTCTGGGTGTAAGCATCCGCCTGTTGTCTCACCTCGGGGACTTGTTCTGTTTTCCCCGGGCAATTCAACACAAACACCATAAAAATCAACAAAAAAGGCTTAAGAAAGCAATCCATGCGACCATTTTACCAGATGCAGACAGCAGGACAAGCAAAATCGTTTTTTTAAATTTTCCATAAAAAAAGGCTTGCGTCCGGCGCAAAGATGAGTATAATAGCCCCGCTTCCACGCTAAACGTGGAAATGCGAACGCGGATGTAGCTCAGTGGTAGAGCGCAACCTTGCCAAGGTTGATGTCGTGGGTTCGAATCCCATCATCCGCTCTCACCAAAAACACGCGGATGTAGCTCAGTGGTAGAGCGCAACCTTGCCAAGGTTGATGTCGTGGGTTCGAATCCCATCATCCGCTCTCACCAAAGACATTGCGGATGTAGCTCAGTGGTAGAGCGCAACCTTGCCAAGGTTGATGTCGTGGGTTCGAATCCCATCATCCGCTCTCTCAGAAAAGGCCTGCCAGACGGCAGGTCTTTTTTCATTTACGCGCCTGTTGAAACTTTTGGTTTGCCAGCCCGGTTCATTTTTGGTAGTATAAGGCAAATTTATGAGTCACGTTCCCCTAGAACAACCGAAAGACAGTATAGCGGCACTGGAAGCCCGTGCGCTCGAGCTTCAGCGGGAACTGGCCCAGGTTCAGGAGGAATTGGCCGCATTATACAACGAACTTCCCCACGCCACAGGGCGGGAAGTCCCCCTGGCCCCGGCATGGGACGCGCCTATCCCGATATCCTCCCCGCCTGATGCACATACCCCCGCAGAACCCAGGCATGAACCCACCAAGATATACCTGCAATCGCTGCAGCCCTACCACGCACTGCGCACCAAATGGCAGCTGAGCAGCGGGCTGGAAAGTGCCGTTACCCCTGTTATCAGCATGCCGGAGGAATCAGACACAAGTGCGGTCGCTTCGGATTTACGCCTGTTCGGGCTGTTGAACAACGGTGAGGCGTGGGAAAGAATCATACCATTTGCCCAGATTGCCCAGGGAAACGGGATTATTCTGGGACGCGCACCGGAGGACGCAGCCTATGCCATTGAAGATGCCAGCATCTCGCGGCATCACCTCCAGTTGCAGCTGGATGAATACGGACTGGTAGTCAGCGACCTGGGCTCCACCAATGGTACAGCCGTCAATGGCGTCATGCTGACTCCGTACGATAATAACCGGCCCTTGAATGACGGAGACACCCTCAGCATGGGCAACATCCAGCTCCAAATCGAGTTCATGTAACTGTTTTCTTTTCTGTTATGAAAAAGCACCTACGCCTCACCACCGCCTTGCTCTGCGCATATCCGGTTCTGACCAGTGCCTCTGATGATACCCCGCCCTCCCAGAATTATCTCTGGTACAAACAACCAGCCGGTATTACCCCAGCCAGTTTACCCTGGGCAACCGCAGCTGCACCATCCGGCAACCTGCCCGGCAAAGCGCGGCACGATACATGGGAAGCCCAGACCCTGCCTGTGGGCAATGGCCGCATAGGCGGCACCATTTTCGGTGGTGATAAGCTCGAACGCGTCAACCTGAACGAAGTAAGCCTGTGGAGCGGTGGCCCCAATCTGCCCGACAACGGAAGCGGCTATACCTACGGCCCCCAGGCCACCCGGGACCAGTTTGGTTCATACCAGCCCTTCGGCGATTTGTACATCTCATTTGACCTGGAGGGAGAAACCACAAACTACACGCGCTCGCTCGACCTGCGCGATGGCATTGCCCGGGTTTCGTTCCAGTCAAATGGAGCAGAACACGAGCGCGAGTGCTATGTGAGCGAGCCGGACGATGTTCTGGTCTATTCAGCCAGCACCGATGCACCCAACGGCATGACCGCGCGCATTGCACTGCCCCCCAACCACACGGTTTCCTATTCCAAGCAGAAGCAGGGCCTCGTGATGAGCGGCACTCTTGCGAATGGCGAAAAGTTTGAGGGACGCCTGCTCATCAAGCACAAGGGCGGTGAGCTGAAAGTCAAGGGCAAGACCGGCCAGGTGAATGTCAACTACCAGAAGAACGGCGCGGCTGCCTCCAACAGCGGTGATGCCATGAAAGCCAACTTCAAGGCAGATAATATGCCCTATGTTGAAATCAAGGGCGCAGAGTCCTTCGTAGTGTATGTTTCCCTGGCCACTGATTACAAGATGGACTTCGAAAGCAACTGGAAGGGGAAAGACCCGGCCAGCGTCAACAAGTCCATTCTTTCCAAGGTGGATAAGAAAAAGGAAAGCGCCATCCGCAGCCGCCACATCTCGAATTACAAGAAACTCTTCAACCGCTTGAGCATCAGCCTCGGCAAGACGGATAAGAACCGCGCCTCACTGCCGACGGATGAACGAATCAGCGCATACAACGGCGATGACCCCGAACTGGAAGCCACCATCTACCAGTTTGGCCGATACGTGCTGATAAGCGGCTCCCGCCCGGGGAACCTGCCCGTGAACCTGCAGGGCATCTGGAATGACAAGGTGCACGCAGCCTGGGCCTGCGACTACCACAACAATATTAACCTGCAGATGTGCTACTGGGGCGCAGAGGTGGGCAACCTCTCCGAATGCCACCTGCCTTTCATCAATTTCATGCAGGCCATGGAAAAACCGCTCACCAACATGACTTCCAAGCACTTTGGCCCCTCGGTCAAGGGCTGGACCACGCGCATCTCCCAGAACCCCTGGGGCGGTGGCGGCTGGGTGAAGTGGAATCCCCCGGTCAACGCCTGGTATGCCCTGCACGTGTGGGATCACTACACGTTCACGCATGACAAGGCATACCTCAAGAACGTGGGATACCCGATTCTGAAAAACATCTGCGCGTTCTGGGAGTCCTACCTCAAGGAAGTAGGCGAAGGTGGCGAGGGGCTTATGTCCAACGGCAAGAAGCTCGATGTCAGCCAGTATCCCGAGCTCAAGCGCATCAAGAAAGGCTCCCTGGTATCGCCCAACAGCTGGTCTCACGAGTGGGGCCCGGATGAAGACGGCGTCATGCATGACCAGCAGCTCATCTGGGAGCTGTTTGACAACACCGCCAAGGCTGCCGCCGAGCTGGGCGTGGACAGCGCCTGGGCAAAGAAGCTCATCAACCTGCGCGACCGCCTGGTTCCCAACCGCGTGGCAGATGGCGGCTACCTGCAGGAATGGATTATTGACCGCCCGAACATGGTTTCCGGCCACCGCCACACCTCACACCTCATCGGCGTGTTCCCCGGGTCTTCCATTTCCATGGCCAGAACACCGGACTTAGCCAAGGCTGCCATGAAGAGTCTGGAACTGCGCGGCTGCGGTGGCGATAACCGTCGCAGCTGGACCTGGCCGTGGCGCACCGCACTCTGGGCCCGTTTCGGCAACACGGAACAGGCCTACGAAATGGTGCAGAGCTATATCCGCTACAACGTATTGGACAACCTGTTCGGCAATCACCCGCCCATGCAGATGGACGGCACATACGGCATGACCGGCGGCATGAGCGAAATGCTGATTCAGAGCCACGCAGGCCAGATTGAGCTGCTCCCGACCCTGCCCGATGCCTGGACGGACGGCTACGTCAAGGGCATCCGCGCCCGCGGTGATATCACCGTTGACATGGAATGGAAGAACGGCAAAGTAACCAAATACGCGCTTAAATCCGACACGAACCACGAGCCGGTCAAGGTCGTGGTGAATGGCAAGTCGCAAAAAATCACTCCCGTCAGCATGACTAAGGATGCTAAGGACAGTGATTCCCCGAAGAAAAAGAGCAAAAAGAAGAGCAAGAAAAAGAAGGCCTGATTGCACTCCCGCTCACATGTGTCCCAAAGTTTCGTAGATTGTAATTTATCGGTCTATTCTGGCGCGCGGAGTGCGCGGATTTTTGAGCCCGTCAGG
>JAFYRS010000111.1 GCA_017546845.1 Akkermansia sp. | reverse complement strand
GACGGCTTGTTTATCAACCGTCTTTGATAATCGGTACAGAGTAGCTGCTTTTATTCCGAGGATTAGCATAGGGATTGCGCAGAGAGTCGTTTTTTTGTTGCATTTTGAGTGCGATGTACTTATGAGATGAAGGAAATGCAGAGCGTCAAGGAGTAGGACGGCTTGTTTATCAACCGTCTTTGATAATCGGTACAGAGTAGCTGCTTTTATTCCGAGGATTAGCATAGGGATTGCGCAGAGAGTCGTTTTTTTGTTGCATTTTGAGTGCGATGTACTTATGCGGTACATGAAATGAACTGCTTTCATGTCGATGAGTGCAAGAATCTTAATGATTTATCAACAACTTGCATAGCACGGCTCTCCTTTATCCCAAGTGTCGGCATAGGGATTGCATAAAGAGACGGATTTTTGTTGCATGACGCTCTTTTTTTGAACAATTTCGCTCGCTGAAAATTGTGCCGGAACATCCCGTTTAATCATTCAGGAGGGCGTTATGCATTGTAGAGCAATGCGCAATGGTTATTTTGCCAAAAATTTAAGGAAATTTATTTTAACCGCAAAATGTTTAAAAAACTTACACATACAGCATTTAAGCTGTACATCGCACTCAAAATGCGATATACTGAAACCGGCGTTACTGTGTGCTGTCGATTTGCCAGCATTCCCTAAAACGACAAACCTAATTCTGACAACATGAAATTACATTTACCTAAGAACTTATTAGTAGCAGTATTCTGCTGCATCACCGCAACTGCTTACGGCGTAACTTTCGACTCCAGCAGTATCGTAACACCTGAGGAAGGAGGAAAGTCCTACCTGAATGTCGGCATGGAGAACGACATCGATAACTGGTCAGGAAATCTTGTTGTTGGCGACACTGATACCACGCAGGGTGACGTTGACTATGTGGGCGCTTTCACGGAAAGCTGGGGATGGGTAACCCCCAACGGCGGCAATTCCAATACTACCATTACCAGTGGTCTGAAGGTTAACGGTTCGCTTACCGTTCAGGAAAGCGGCAAGATTGTGCTGGGCGGTCAATATAACGGCGGTTCAAGTTACCTGGGTCTTGAGGCCACAGCGGGCATTACAGTTGCAGGAGGCTCTCTGACAGCAACCAAGATCATCACTACCGATCTGACCATCACCAAGGGCACTGTATCTACCAATACATCTAACTGCACCAGTGGCAACAGCTATGCAGGTGGAGCCAAGCAGTCATACATCAAGAACAGCCTCACTATCAACGAGGGCACTGCAGCCTTTGGTTATACCGCCAACGTTCAAGGCATCGGCGGCGGAAGCCACCGGATGACCGCATTCGGCAGCAGCAACAACTTCAAGGTAAATCAGACAGGTGGTAAGTTGATTGTATACGGTGACATGGATCTGAAGTCCGGCTCTACGTTTACCCAGAGCGGTGGTACCATGGTACTTCGAGACACCATCTATATGGGTGGTTCCGGTACTACCACATTCAATCAGAGTGGAGATGACTCCAAGCTGGTTCTGGGGCGTCTGGAATCTACAGGAAACATTTTCTCCAAGCCGCAGTGCGATTATGCTATCAACCAGAGCGGCAAGGGCCTTGTTCATCTTGCCTATGGCAGCAACCTGTACAAGGCGGGAACAATCGCCCTGAATCAGACGGGCGCTGGTACCATCCAGATTGGCGGGGAACACAACACCACTATTACTGGCGCCCTGCCCTCCAGAGGTTATGCCCTGGCCGGTTCCTTTGAAGACATCAACACCACCTACTCCATCCAGCAGAGCGGCGGCGGCAACATTCTGGTCAAGAAGGGAGCTGACATCACAGTCTCCTCTGCATCTCTGACCGCCGGCACCCTCCAGGTAGAAGATGGAGCCAGCGTAATCGCAAACACTCTGAATGCCGGCACCAGCAGCGTAGCTCGCACAGCAACACCTGCCATCACAGCCACAAATGTCTCCCTGGCTGACGGTTCCATCAGCTCTGCTGATGCGAAGGTGACCATCACCGGCACGCTTGCAGCAGACAAGATTACTGTAAACAACGGCGGAACGCTCGAGAACAGCGTGAATAGCGTTATCAGCGTTGGCAATCGCCTTGTCCTGGAGAGCGGCTCCAAGCTGGTCAATAACGGTGTCATCACGGCATCGTCTGCCTACGCTCTGATGACTGCCGATGAGCAGGCTGCTGCGGTGCTGTCTGAGACGGATGGCCCCATCATTCTGAAAGAAGGCAGTGATGTGCTCAACGCTGGTATCATTGATGCCGATGTGGTGGTACAGGGCGGCACGCTGACCCTGGGTGAGGGCGGCATCACGCAGAACATCACCATGGAATCCGGTAACATTCTGGTGACGGGTAATGAGGTGCAGACTGGGGCAATGACCCTTACCGGTGGTACCATCACCTTCAAGAATGGTGCTTCTGTGGCGCTGAATGATGGCATTACCTACGACCTGAGCGGTGCTGAAATCGTCGTGATGGTAGACGATGTGAACAACATCGAAGGCAGCACAGTTACCCTGTTCAGCGGTAACGGAAACGGCTCCGTAACAGGTCTGGAGAGCGCTACCTTCACGTTCCAGGATATGGCTGACCCCACGAACACCGTTGGTGGCAAGATTACCGACCTGAGCAACGGCAGCATCAAGGTGGAAGCCACGGTTGCCATCCCCGAGCCGACCACGGCCACGCTGAGCCTGCTGGCTCTGGCCGGTCTTTGCGCCCGCCGCCGCCGCAAATAATTTCATTATTGAGTTAGAGAAAAAAAGACCCGTTCGGAACCGCGTTCCGGGCGGGACTTTTTTTTGGAATGCAGAATTCAGAAGTCAAAATGCAGAATAGCCAGTTAGCGCGCAGCCTCCCGGCTGCGCGGGGGTAGGAAAATCACCTGAGCATACTCAGGTGATTTTGTTTACAGGTGAGGCGTAAGCCGAACACTTACTTATTATTCTGCATTTGACTTACCGCATTCCCTCCTCGTTGACAGAGCGCGGCATTGACCGCTTGTGCGCGCGTGTGATATGATGCGGGGTAATCAATCGCCATGGATATGGATCTTTTTGAATTTGCCGCCAGCCAGCAGGAGAAGCAGCAGGAAAGCCCGCAGGAGCGCTATGCGGAGCTTTGTGATACCGTGCGCCGCAATAATGAATTGTACTACGCGCAGGCGCAGCCGGAAATCAGCGATGCGGAGTACGATGCGCTGTACCGCGAAATCGAGGAGCTGGAGCGCGAGCACCCGGAATTCATCACCCCGGAATCCCCCACCCAGCGTGTGGGCAATGACCTGAGCGAGGGATTCCGCAAGGTGACCCACCCGGCGCCGATGCAGAGTATCGACGACATTTTTGAGCACAAGCCGGAGGCAGGAGAGACGGATGCCGAGCTGGTGGAGTTCTACCAGCGCCTGGGCAACAGTCTGGGCCAGGATGCCCCGCTGGTGACCGTGGAACCGAAGATTGACGGCTGCGCGGTAACGCTGCTGTACCGCAACGGCCGGCTGGTGTATGCCGCCACGCGCGGCGATGGCCGCACGGGCGACGACATCACCGCCAATGTGCGCACGATTAAGAGCGTGCCATTCACCCTGCCTGCGGGGGCGCCGGAGCTGCTGGAGGTGCGCGGGGAAATCTACATGCCCTCGGCCGATTTCGATGCGCTGAATGCCGAGCGCGACGCCGACGGTCTGCCAGCCTTTGCCAACCCGCGCAATGCCACGGCAGGCACCATCAAGCTGCTGGATGCGGAGGAAGTGGCGCGCCGCCCGCTGCGATTCCTGGCGCACGGCATCGGGGTGTACGAAGGCGCACCGCTGCGCAGAACCGCCGATTTCACAGTCCTGCTGGACGCGATGGGGATTCCCCGCAACCAGCCGGTTATCTATGCTGCCTCGCTGGACGAATGCCGCGCCGCGGTGCGGCAGGTGAATGAACTGCGCCGCCAGCTGGGCTACGGCACCGATGGTGCGGTCATCAAGCTGGATGATTTTGCCCTGCGCGAAAGCCTGGGTAGCACCGCCCGCGCCCCGCGCTGGGCTGCGGCGTTCAAATACCTGCCGGAGCAGAAAGAAACCGTGCTGCGCAGCATCAGCATCCAGGTGGGCCGCACCGGCGTGCTCACCCCGGTGGCAGAGCTGGAGCCGGTGCAGCTCTCCGGCACCACGGTCTCGCGCGCCACGCTGCACAACCAAGATGAGATTGAGCGCAAGGATATCCGCATCGGTGATACAGTGCTCATGGAGAAGAGCGGAGAAATCATCCCCGCCGTGGTGCATGTGGTCAGGGAAAAACGCCCGGCCGATGCCCAGCCGTACAACCTGTACGAGGCCGTGGGTGGCGTGTGCCCCAGCTGCGGCGCCCCCATTGCGCAGGAAGAGGGCCAGGTAGCCTGGCGCTGCACGAACTTCACCTGCCCGGCGCAGGCAGCCATGCGCACCACCTACTTCTGCCGCCGCGAGGCGCTGGACATCGAGAACCTGGGCGGCACCGTGGCTGAAGCGCTGGTGAACCGCGGCTATATCTCCACCCCGCTGGATTTGTTCACCCTCACGGTAGAGCAGCTGGGCGCGCTCAACCTCGGCACCGATGACGAACCCCGCCGCTTTGGCGAAAAGAACGCCGCCAAAGCCCTGGCCGCCCTGGAAAATGCCCGCACCCTGCCCCTGGAACGCTGGCTCACCGCCTTCGGGATTCCGACCATCGGGACAGTGACTGCCCGCACCTGTGCAAAATACCACCGCGACCTGGCGGAACTGGCTGGCGGTAACTTCCTGCATCTGCTGGTGCAGCTGGAGGACGGAGTGGAGCGGTACAATGCCCTGAACCCCAAGGCCAGAGCCAACAAGGGGGTCGATAAGGACGACCTGCTTGCCCAGCAGGCCGGACTGAAAGAACAGCTGGACACCACAGCAGCCCCCTACACCGCCCGCGGCTATGTGACCCTGGAGGCAGACGGCGCGAACAAGCTCAAATTCACCAATCCGCTGGGCGCGGTTTCCACCCGCAAGCTGCTGGCCTACTTCAACTCCAGCGCCGGGCAGACCGTTCTTTCCACACTCACCGGTCTGGGTATCAATCCGGCTTCTGCGGGCTTCATCGAGAACATGAACAACCAGGCAGAAGGGCCGCTGAGCGGCAAAACCTTTGTGCTCACCGGGGCCCTGAGCCGCCCCCGCCCGGAATTTGAGAAGCTGATTGCCGCCGCAGGTGGCAAGGCCACGGGCTCTGTGACGAAGAACACGACTTACCTGGTTGCCGGTGAAGGCGGTGGCTCCAAACGGGACAAAGCCGCAAAGCTGGGCATCCCGGTCATTGGGGAAGAGGAACTGATTGCCATGCTGGAAGGGGGAGCTGTATGAACGGACGCGCGCTGATATACGGAACGATTGCGATTGATACCCTGATTACCCCTGGTGGTCAGGTAAACTCTGTGATGGGGGGCTCGGGGCCATACGCGGCGCTGGCTGCGCGGCTGGTGACGGATAAGATGGATATGGTCGGCGTGGTGGGAGATGATTTCCCGGAGGCATGGACGCAGGCGCTGGAGTTGCGCGGCGTGAGCATGCGGCACGTGGCCCGGGAAAAGGGCCAGACCTTTGCCTGGACAGGCAAATATGAGGAGGACATGAACAACCGCACCACGGTGAGCCGCACCGAAGGGGTGCAGGAGCACTGGGTGATGCAGCTGCCGCAGGAGCTGCAGGAATGCAGCATTGCCGTGGCCACGAATGTGACCCCGCGCCTGCAGAACCGCATGCTGCAGCAGTGCCCGCATGCCTGTTTCCGCATGGCGGATTCAATGAAGAGCTGGCTGGAGCGCGAGCCGGAATACGCCACCGAACTGCTTCAAAACGTGGATTTAATGCTCATGAACGACGAGGAGGCGCAGTTCTGGGCGCAGACGGATGATGCAATCGAGGCCGGGGAAAAGCTGCTGGCAGCAGGGCCGCGCTATGCCATCGTAAAGCACGGCAGCCATGGTTCCACCCTGTTCCACCGCACGCCGGAGGGCACGGTAAAAATATTCCGCTGTCCGGCCTGGCCGCTGAAGCATGCCCAGGACCCCACCGGCGCGGGTGATGCCTACATGGGAGCGCTGGCCGGCTACCTGACCAAGTGTCTGAATGGAGGCAATCCCGCCTGGGAGGACATGAAGCGCGGCGTGGCCATTGCCACAGTCATTGCTGCGGCCGTGTGCGAGAAGTTCGGTACGATTTCGCTTTTCTCCCTGGGCATCCACGAGCTGGCCCGCCGCATAGCCGCGTTCCAGGAAATGACAAACTGGGAATGACTGCAGGTATGACGTACGAAGTGGGAAGTACGACACATGTGTCCCAAAGTTTCATTAGGACTGCTTTCAAATTCTTGTAGCACAGATAATTAACAATACGCTGCTAAATTGTAATTTATCGGCGAGCGTAGCGAGCGAAATTCATAGCCCACGGTAGTGGGCGTAAGATGGTAGCCGGGGGTAAGCTCGCGTTAGCGAGCGCAGCCCCCGGTTATTTCAAAAAAGAATCGGAGCCCGTGATAACGGGTGACAGAAAGG
>JAFYRS010000110.1 GCA_017546845.1 Akkermansia sp. | reverse complement strand
GTCCTCAATCTTGGTGGATTGCGTCCAGGCACCCTCCTGGGGGATGGGGGCGGGGCCGTGATTGCAGCCCTTCTTGACGCAACACATCTGTTCGACTTCGTGTGTGTACTGCATAATATTGGATTATGTTATGTTGGAAAATGCTCGGCACCGCGCGCACGCGCTGGTGATACCTTGCTGCCGCTATTATAACGGTTTTTCCAGAAAACGCGAGCACAAAAATATTCGCAGTACACAAAAAAACGGTACACCGTCCCCGGAGCCTGTCTCCGGGGCGGTGTATGGCGGGTCAGAAACGGCAGGTTCAGCAGCCGTATCGGGCGGCTGAACCCAGGCGTTCCTCAATGCGCAGCAGCTGGTTGTACTTGGCCAAGCGGTCGGCGCGGGAGAGAGACCCGGTCTTGATCTGCCCGGCGTTGGTGGCCACGGCCAGGTCTGCAATGAAGCTGTCCTCGGTTTCACCGCTGCGGTGGGAGATAACCGCACTGTAGCCGTGGGTGGTCGCCAGGCGCACGGCCTCGAAGGTCTCGCTGAGCGTGCCAATCTGGTTCAGCTTCACCAGGATGGAGTTAGCCACCCCGCGCTCGATGCCCTTGCGGAGGAAGTCCACGTTGGTGACGAAGAGGTCATCGCCCACCAGCTGGCAGCGCTTGCCGAGGGTATTGGTAAGGTGCTTCCAGCCCTCCCAGTCGTTTTCGGCGCAGCCGTCCTCAATGGAGATGATGGGATAGCGGCTGATGAGCCCTTCGTAATAAGCGGTCAGTTCCGCTGCCGTCAGGCGGTCACCCGTGCTCTTCTTGAACACATACAGACCGCTTTCCGCATCGTAGAACTCAGAGCTGGCCACATCCAGCGCCAGGGCCACTTCCCTGCCCGGTTCATACCCTGCGGCAACAATGGCTTCCACGATGGTGTCCAGCGCTTCATCCGCACTGTGCAGGTTGGGGGCATACCCGCCTTCATCGCCCACGGCGGTGCTCAGGCCCTTCTTGCGCAGCACCCCGGCCAGTGCATGGAACACCTCTGCCCCGCAGCGAAGCGCCTCTCGGTAAGTCGGCAGCCCGCGCGGTATAATCATGAATTCCTGGAAGTCGATGGGCGCGTCGGAGTGCGCTCCGGCATTAAGCACATTCATCATCGGCACCGGCAGAATGTGCGCATTCGGTCCGCCCAGGTAACGGAAGAGCGGCTGTCCGGTGGCCCAGGCGGCGGCGCGAGCTGTGGCCAGGGAAATGGCCAGCACCGCATTGGCGCCCACGCGGCTCTTGTTCGGCGTGCCGTCCACTTCGCGCATGCGGGCATCCACCCCGATCTGGTCTGTGGCATCCATGCCGCTGAGCGCTGCAGCCAGCTCGGTGTTGGCGAAGTTGACTGCCTTCAACACGCCCTTGCCGCGGTAGCGGGCGGCATCACCGTCCCGCAATTCGCAGGCTTCGTGTTCCCCGGTGGAGGCGCCGCTCGGCACAGAGGCATGTCCGTATGCCCCGCCGGCCAGGGTCACCACAGCTTCTACTGTCGGATTTCCACGGGAATCAAGCACCTCCCGTGCCTGTATCTTGCTGATTGTCGTATTCATAATTGTTAGTCTTATCTAATTTCCTGGGCGGAGTTTATCACTTATGAAACACCATGTCAACACATTTTCCTATCTTTTTACTAGTTTTTATATCCAGAGGAGTCAAACTAATGGATTGACAAAGGGAAACAGAGGGGGTAGCATACGGAAAAAACAGCAGAAAACGCATGAAACGCCTTCTTTTCACCGCCCTGGTGGCCGCCAGCCCGCTGGCCATGGCCGATATCTCCCTTGGCACCCCTGCCCCGACCAATACAGCCGCCGCCATCAGCACAGAGGCTCAGCCCTACATTGACATGGCACAGGAGGTAATCGCCGCTGTGCGGAACCTGACCACAGTTCTGGAAACCGTACAGGATACCGCCAGTGCAGATGCCGCAGCAGCGCAGATTCGCACCCTCACCGCCAGCATGCAGGAACTCCAGGCGCGAGCCGAAGCCATGCCGCGCCCGAGCGCAGCCGTGGAGCAGCAGGTACGCAGCTGCATCAACGTGCAGGAAATACAGCAACTTGCCAACTCTTTCATGAGTTCGTTCATCCGCATCGGCATGAACAATGCCTACGGCTCCCAGGCGCTGCTCGATTCCCTGGGCCCGGTCATGAACACCATGCCCGGACAAGGGATGTGAAAATGCAGATTTCAGAATGCTGAATGCAGAATAAGATATTAGCGCGTCACCTCCCGGCGCTGCGAGGTACAGAGAATCACCTGAGAAATCTCAGGTGATTTCGTTTACTGGCTATATTCTTCTCAGGCGGCTTCTCCATACTCCGCGGCGCCGGGAGGCGACGCGCTAGCTTTCATTCTGCATTCTGACTTCTGGATTCTGCATTCCTCTATCTTTCTTTCTCTCGCAGCTTGGCCTGAATGCCGCGCAGGAACACAGTCTCCAGAGAATTGCGGGCCGGGCGGCAATCCTGCCAGGCATCGCCCGCCAGCTGGCGCATCTGCTCCAGCAATCCGGGGGAGGGATTATTCAACGTAACCTCCGCGTGGCGGTCATCGCGGGTGAGCTCATCCATCGTCCCCTCGGCAATGAGGCAGCCCTGGTAGAGCACCCCCACGCGGTCACAGATTTCCTGCACCTGCTCCAGCAGGTGGGAGCAGAGGAACACCGTCACCCCCTGCTCCTTGATGCTCAGAATAATATCGCGTATCGTGCGGGAACCGATGGGGTCTACACCAGCGGTTGGTTCATCCAGCACCAGCAGGCGGGGCTTCTGCACCAGCGCCTGCGCCAGGCCGATGCGCTGGAGCATCCCCTTGGAGTAGCCCCGCAGACGGCGATCTTTCGCTTCTGTAAGCCCCACCAGCTCCAGCAGCTCGCGGGTGCGTTCCTTGAGCGCCGCGCCACGCAGACCGCACAGGCGGCCGTAGAAGCGCACCGTTTCCTCGCCGGTGAGGAATTTGTAAAAATACGGATTTTCCGGCAGGAAGCCGATTTCACGCCGGTTAGCCGGAGCCGTGGCAGGCTGGCCGAACACACTGCACGAGCCGACATCCGGCGCCAGCAAGCCCACCAGCAGCTTCATCACGGTGCTTTTTCCGCTGCCGTTGGGGCCGATGAGCCCGTACACCCCGCCCTCGGGAATGCGCAGGCTCACCCCTTTCACGGCGTACACGCCACCCTTGCCCCAGTGGCCAGGGAAGCTCTTGTGTACATCGGCTATGGAAACAGCATCCATTCTTAACGCGTTGGCATAGTTAAAAAATCAGCGCAAAATCGAAACGAAAAGATGTAGAATTTTGGATGTAGAATGTGTAGAGTGTCCTGCGCCCGGGGGCGCAGCTGTGCATCGGCCGCGCCATGGGCGAGGGGAACTTTCACATTCAAAATTCTACTTTCAACATTCAAAATCTTACTTGGCCTGGGCCATGAGACGCAGCATATTCTTGCCCATCTCAATACCCTTCTCAAAGATTTCCACGCGCATATTCTCATTCGGCGAATGGATGCGGGCATCCGGCAGGTCGAGCCCCAGGAAGAGCGCATCCTTGCCCAGCACCTTGGAAACCTCCGCAATAATCGGAATGGAACCGCCCTCGCGCACCAGCACGGGCTTGTTGCCGAAAGTCATCTCCTGCGCTTTCTGGGCAGCCAGACCATAGGAAGAATTCGGGTCGCTCAGGTAAGCCTCGCCCGTGTGCTGGGCGGTGAACTTCATGCGCACGCTCGGCGGGCAGACCTTCTTGAAGTGGGCCTCCACCTTGGCCATCACCTCCTCCGGCACCTGGCCGGGCACCAGGCGGCAGCTCATCTTGGCAATGGCGTGGGTCGGAATCACCGTCTTGGAGCCCTCGCCCTCGTAACCACCGGAAATACCATTCAGCTCGAACGTGGGGCGGGCATACACGCACTCTGCCCCGGTGAAGCCGGTTTCGGTACGCAGCTCCGGCACACCCGTGAGCTCGGCCAGCTCGGCATTGCTCATGCCGGGCACGCGCTTCCAGCTCTCCTTCTCCCAGTCCTGAATCTCCATCACACCATCGTAGAAGCCGTCGATGCTCACATGGTTATCCGCATCATGCGTGGTGGCAATCATCTCGCACAGCGTGGTGATGGGGTTGGCCACCGCACCGCCGAAAATGCCGGAATGCAGGTCCATAGCCGGGGCGGAGACCTCCAGCTCAAAGCAGCAGAGCCCCTTCAGCCCGTAGGAGAACGAGGGGATATCCACCGCAGCCATACCCGTATCGCTCACGATGATGACATCGCAGGCCAGCAGCTCCCTGGCATCCGGGCGCTTCATGAACGCATACAGGCTCTCGGAGCCGCGCTCCTCCTCACCCTCCAGCAGGTAAATCACATTCAGCGGCAGCGCGCCATCCTCGGCAATCACCTCCTGCGCCGCCAGAATCATGGCCATAATCTCGCCCTTGTCATCGGACGCACCGCGGGCATACACGCGGCCATCGCGAATCTCCGGCTTGAAGGGGTCGCTCTTCCACTCGGCAATGGGGTCCACCGGCATCACATCGTAGTGCCCGTAAATCAGCACCGTGGGCGCGCCCTCAACCTTCGGGCTGTGCGCCACCACAATCGGGTGGATATCCGTCAGGTATTTCGTTGCAGAAAAGCCGATGCTGCTCAGCTTCTCCACCAGAAAATCGGCGCAGCGCTCCACATCACCCGCGTGCTCCGCCTGGGCAGAAACACTCGGAATGCTCAAAAAGGCAAAAAGGTCATCAATCCGGGACATGCCACCATTATACCCCTGCCCCGCGCGCACGCAAGACTAAACGCTGGCATGCAGGTAATTCAGGATTTCATGCGCCTTGTAAGCGGGCCTGAGTTTCTGCCTCCATCTCCCGCTCACGCTTCCACAGAGCATCCTTCTTGGCCTGACGCAGCGAATGCATCTCATGCTCTATACGTTCACGCTCCTTGGAAAAATACTTAAAAGGTTCCAGATAAGGAGTAGTTTTAATCACTTGGGCATACTCTTTTTTGGCGCGTTCGAGAAAAAGCGCCTCCATGCGCTTCTCCATCTCACTCATCTCATCATCATCAGGTTTCTGGTAAGAATCCGCCCTATATCGCTCCAACTGGGGTTTCAAAACCTCGTAATATTCCTGGTGCAGAGCATACAACCGCCCATCAATATAATCTTTTTTTATCTTGTAAATCGAGTCGTTGTACTGATTGTAAAAATCAATCCCCAACCACGATAATTTCTCCCTTGGGGATTCCTCGGTATCCGCATCAACAGCATCCAGAGTCTGGCGAACAACCGCCAGCTCATTCTCCATAGCGAGGACACCCGCCCGGGCAATCTCCTGCGCTTGTTCATCCATCGCCTTGCGCTCGGCCAGAAGCTGGGAAAACCCTCGTTTCTCCGACATCTGGTGATACATTTCATCCGTCAGAACAGCGGCATCAGCCTCTGCCTTTTCCGTCTCCCACTTCCTGATATTCTCCTCGGCCCTGGCATACCAGAGCGACGTCAGGGAACGGTACTGCTCCATGCACTGCGCCTCAAATTCCTTTTGTATCTGCTCGATAGCGTGGGTCGACAAACAGTCCGCATAATCCTTCTCCAGGCGCAATCCTGTTTTCTCCAGCAGCATGCGCTCTTCCGCCGTATTCCACGTACAATACTTCTCAATATCCCTGATACCAGTTTGCAAAGCGCGGACAATCTGCAGTTGTTCATACCGCAAGCCCTCCATCTCCCCCCGCCAGTCCTGCAGCAACGTACCAATCTGCTTCATCGCCGTTTTGCCCGGACTTTGCATTTCCTTAATAGAAAAGCCCCGTTCCTTCGGCCTGGAACGGAATGCGTGCGTCCGGGCATCTTCCACGCCAGCGTTGTACAAGGACTCCAGCTTTGAAGCATAGCTCTCACGGCATGCAGCCGCTTTGTTCAACAGCTCCTCATAGCACTGAAGCACAGCCGGTATACCCAATTGAGAGCACGCCTTCTCATAAAACTCATCACTCAGCACCAATTCCTGCTTATCCGGAGCAGCTTTCACCTGGGCCGCGCCCTCCTCCTGCACAGGCTCTGCTTGCTGCCGCCCCAGCAGAAACGCCCCGCCAGCCGCCAGCAGCACCGCAGGCACCCCTGCCAGCACTGGACCGACATAGGGCACCATTTCCATCACGCCCATCAGGATGCCCAACAGCAGCCATCCCGGCGTACCCGTTATCGCCAGGCCCAATGCTGTCATGCTCCCCACCGCCAGGGATAAAAGCAGCTGTCCACGCAAGAACGCTGCGGTTTCCCGTTTCATTTCCCGGGCAGCCCGCACGCCCCGGGCCCGATGCTGCACTGGCAGCAGCAAAGT
>JAFYRS010000109.1 GCA_017546845.1 Akkermansia sp. | reverse complement strand
CCCACTGCCGTGGGCTATGAATTCCGCTCGCTTCCGCCTTCGCTAAAGCTACGCCGTGACAGGACGCTCGCCGCTAAACAATTTAGCAGCGTATTGTCAATTAGCTGTGCTACAAGAATTTGAAAGCAGTCCTAATGAAACTTTGGGACACATGTGTTCCTGCACGGGGAAAGGCGCGTTTGTTCTTGCTTTTCGGGTGCGCAGGAGTAGACTGGTGGCAGCATGAATGCGTACGCCGAGAAGATCCGTGATTTCCTGAGTTCTTATTATACACCGGAAGAATGGCCCACCCTGCTCTGGCAAGCTGAGGAATGGTCTCTGAGCCGGCCGCTGGAGGGGCTGCGCGTGCTGGATGGCACGCCGCTATACCGCAACACGCTGGGCAAGTTCATGGCGCTGCTGGCGGCGGGGGCGGAGGTGTGGGTGCCGGAGCGCCCGGGTATGCCGTATGATGCGGCCATCATGCAGATGCTGCCGGAGTTAGGCATCCGGAAAGCACCGCGCAGCATGGATGATTTTGATATGGTGCTGGATTGCAGCGGGCAGTTCTGCGAGCTGCACCCGAGACTGGGAGCTGCGGAGCTCACGCGCACGGGCGTGCACCGCTATGTGCACCCGCACCACCCGGTGATTCTGGCAGATTCCGGGCGCATCAAGCGCATCGAGACAGTGCTGGGCACGGGCGAGAGCTTTTTCCGCGCGCTGGCGCAGCTGGGGCACACGGATCTGGCTGGCAAGCCGCTGCTCATCGTTGGTTTCGGCAAGGTGGGGCGCGGCGTGCTGTACTATGCGCTGAAGAATAAGATGCGCGTGTGCGTGGCTGATGTGGTGGACAAGAGCGCAGAGCTGCCCGGCAATGTGGCGTTTATTGATGCGAATGATGCCGATACGCTGAATGCGGCCATTGCGGCTTCCTGGTGCACCGTGACGGTAACCGGGCATATTGCCGCGCTGCGCCGCGTGCTGCGCCCCTCGGTGGTGGTGCCCAGCCCGGCACTGCTGGCCAATCTGGGGGTGGAGGACGAATACGGCGCCGTCATCCCGGAAAACCGCGTGCTGAACCAGAAGAAACCGCTCAATTTCATGCTGGAGGAACCCACCTCCATGCGCTTCATTGAAACCACCATGGCGCTGCACAATGCCTGCGCGCTGGAGCTGCTCACGGCAGATTTGCCGCACAGCTGCCTGCTGCCCCCGCCGGATGTGGAGGAACGCCTCTTAAATGTGGCCTGCTCGCGCGGCCTCATCGGCGAGGATGTGCGGCTGCTGCGCGGCGAGTGAACAGAAAGCAAGCTTGACAGCAGGCCGGAGCGGAGCATACAATGAAGACACTGATGCTGAATATCCTGCTAGTGCTGCGTTTTCTGTTTTGTCTGCTGGGTGCGGGTGCCCTGCTCTGGGCGCTGTCATTCCCGGATGCCATTATCCCCCCCAATCCCGCCATGGAGGAAGCAGAGGGTATCACCCTCTATTCCCTCAAGCCCCTTATCTGGGTAGTGCCAGTGCTGTTCATGGAACTGGCCAGCTGCTGCGGGCCACGGCGGAATCTGGTGTGGTTTTCGGCTTTATTCACGGTGCTGGTGGTGGCCCTGGTGGCATACCCGCTGCTGGCGGCATGGCGTCCGGAGTATGTGGAGCCCACGTTTGTGTACCAGGGAGGAATGCTGACCACCGGACTCTGGCGCTTTGCAGCGTTCACGGGCATCAGCTTTGCTATCCGCAAGATGCTGCTGGCCTACATGTTCCCAGCTGAGGATTTGCAGGAACAGCTGGAGGTGGGCTTCGTTTCCGCCACGGCCCTCAACCCCGCCACCGCGCGCACCGTTAAGGAAATTGCAGCAGAAGAAAAGACAAAACGCCCGAACTTCCAGTTCAAGGCAGGCGACCAGCGGAACGCGCTGCGTTTCAAGTTGATTGTGCAGCGCATGCTGCTGCGCAGCCGCGTGGCGAACACCTGCATTGGCATCGGTGCCCTGCTGCTGGTTCTGTGGTGCACCTGCTTCCCGAGCCCCACCGATGAGGAAGCCCTGCAACGCGACCTCCGGCTCATGCTGCAGCACCGCCCGGCGGCCAATGGCTATCCGCTGGCCACAAGTGCCGCGGTGCATGCCGCCGCACGCGTGATGAAACATATTTCCGATTTCGAAAGCTTTGCCGGCATGAGCCCCGCCGAGGCAGAGCAATGGCTGGGGCTGAACGCGCTGCCGGACTCCGCCCGCACCTGGATGCGCGATTCCCGCCCCATTGAGCTGAATTCCACCAACAGCATGCACGAAAACCGCACCCGTTTCCTCACCGTTACTGATGGCCGCCACTTCTGCGTGCTCTATGTGCGCACAAATGAAGCAGACGGCAGCATCATCATTTCCGAATTCCAGGATTCCGGCTGGGATGCCGTGGCGGATGAACAGCGCCGCCGCACCGGAACCGACTGGGGCGCACTTTACCGATGATTTCTTACCATGCCTGCCTTCACTTACCAACGCCGCATTGCCTTTCATGAAACCGACGCCGCCGGGGTGGTGTACTTTGCCAATTTCTTCCGCCTGGCAGAGGAGGCGGAGACACACGCCCTGGCCTCGCTAGGCAATGTAGTAACCCGCGACGGCTACCTTTACCCCCGCGTGCACGTGGAGGCAGACTACCTCGTACCGCTGCGCTTCTTCGACGGGGTGTCAGTACATACCTGCATTCTTAGAATCGGCTCGAGCTCAATGGACTGGAAATTTGAAATTTCCGGCCCATCCGGAATTTGCGCAGTGGTGAAATCTACCTCTTCGCGGCGGAACCGCGATGGTTCTGCTGCCCCGTACAGCGACGCGGAGCGAGCTGCTTTTGCTGCGCTGATGCCCTGATGGCCGGATGCTTGCGTGCATAGTCGGCGAGCAGTTTCCGCATATCAACGGCGGTTTCCATGCAGTCCTGCACCGAGTGGTCTGACGGCACAATGCGCTCTGTTCCCCAGTTGATGTGACTGGACCAATACGGCACCACACCATCCGAACAACGGGGACAGTCGCTGCACCCGCGGTCGCCGATGATGGAGTGAGTCTGCGCGTTCCGCACCTTAAGCCCCTGCAATCCGCGGATGGAATAGCTATCCGGGTCGAGCTGGTGGATGCTGGTGAACCACAGATAGGCCTGCTGCGGGTTGAGCAACACGGTATCCTCCTGCAAGGTAGCTATGTTGTACGCCTCCTCCAGCAAGGTCTGGGGCAAGGTGACTAATTTAGAAAGCACGGTGACTAAATACGCACGAGCCAGAGGCGCTCCCTGGTGCGGTGTCGCCATATAGACCACGAGCCCGGCTTTGACGGGACGGAAGAAGTAATCCTTGCGCAGGGATTCGAGCTCCTGGTTTTCAAACGGCTTATCCCTGTACTCTGCCCGGAGCAGTTTCAACGGGACGGGACTCTCCCGCAGGAGATTCCAGGGCTCTTCACACTGGCTGTAGTGGGTAATGAGACCGCCCATGGAGTGCCCCACAACCACCATATTGTCCCAGTTGCGGTTTTTGCGCTGCGGATCCACTTCTCTGCGCAGATTTTCGATTGCCTGGCGGTATTCGCGCGCTGAAATGGTCCAGGCCAGCCCTGTGGGGTAGTTGAAATACCAGAATTGGTAATTCCGGCGGATAAACGGGTCGCTCACCAGGCGGTTGACGAGATTATCGAAGGTGCTGGCAGTAGACGCCAGTCCATGGGTGAGGATAACCGGAATGCGGTCGGGGTTGCAGGGCTGGATGGAGAACAGGCCGGTGGTGCTGCGTATCTCCTGCGGGCGGAAGAGCCCCAGCCAGCGGTCTTTCCTGATGCGGGTGAGGTTCCAGTACATTTCAAGCGCTGCGCTCCAGTCCGCCGCCAGCTGATACTGCAGCCTGCCTACACGGACGGAGTCTTCCCCATACCGGGGGATGAGCTGCAGCTCCGGCTGCCCCGCCGGCGTGAAGCGCAGCACAGCCGTGAGCATGTGCACCGCTCCCCGGGAACACACCCCGAACCGGGAACCGACATCACGGGACTGGATGACCTGTGGGACGATGCCCACCACAGGCACGCCTAGCCCGGGAGCAGTGTAGCGCTCTTCCAGTGAATCGAGCGGCACATCTGCCGCGGGAATCACATCCTCATACCCCGCGACGGGAAAGGAATCACGGCGCTGGCGGCGGAGCCACAAGAGGAGGTCCCTGTTATATGCAGCCAGTGTTTCGGCCCGTTGCGGGGCAGGCTGGTTGACGTGCTCCAGCAGGCGCCACCCGCTGCGCAGGCGGGCGCAAAGCTCTGCCTCTGCCTGCTCCTGGCGGGTGATGGATGGAGCTATCTGCGTGGTGCTGCAACTCACCAGCAGGAGCGAAAACAAGCAGACAATACAAGTGCGGAAATGGGGCATTCCTGCATTGTACCCGCACGCTGCCGCAGAGTCAAAATGTTACCCAAGTTATTAGATGTACGAGGTACGAAGTGAGAAGTACGAAGTATAGAGTGAGGCAGGCTGCGCCTGCTGGAAAGACATCTATACCAGGCTTGCTTCCTGCCCGGTTGTGTCCGGGCTGAACTGCGCAGATACCGCCATCCGGCTTCTCTAAAAGCCGGGGTGGCAAGCTACGCTTCTAATCCCTGACAGCTGCGCGCACGCGCAGGGAATAATACACTTCGTACCTCCCACCTCGTACTTCGTACATTCCAAAGGCAAACCCGGCAGGCATCACGGGGAAGCCTGCCGGGTTCTGAATTGTAAGGTGTGTGGAAGTGATAAACTTCAACAAATACCCTTCCGCCTTACAGCACCTCGGGAGCGAGGGACACGATCTTCATGAAGCCTTTTTCACGAAGTTCGCGAGCCACCGGCCCGAAGATACGGGTGCCACGCGGGTTGTTATCCTTGTCGATAACCACCACAGCGTTGGTGTCGAAACGAAGCACGGAGCCGTCGTCGCGACGGATGGGGGCGGCGGTACGCACCACCACAGCCTTCACCACCGTACCCTTCTTCACAGAAGCGGTCGGGATGGATTCGCGGATGTGGCAGGTGATGATATCACCGATGTG
>JAFYRS010000108.1 GCA_017546845.1 Akkermansia sp. | reverse complement strand
CGCACCCGCCTGCGCCGCGCACGCGGACCAGCGTGGCCAGGCGCGGCTGCAGCACCCGCCCGCCAATACACACCTGCACCACGGCATGAGCCTGCGGCCCGCTCACTCGGATAACGGCAATCGCGCCGGTTCCCGGCGCCGTGGCAATGGCGGCTATGGTATCGCTCTGCTGCATGGGTGAATCTTCCCACAGATACCACCATTTCGCAACCCTTTTCTGTGTTTCCTTCTGCTCATCAAGCAACTTGCAAGTCCGTCATTCCCCTTGTCAAGTGCAAAAAAATTCATTTTAGGCTTGATTTGCAGGAGAATGCTGGTATATTGAGTTTAGCCCGCCAAGCTACTCTTGCCTGGTAGGGTGCATCAAACAACATCAAAACTAGTAAGATAATTATGAAGAAGATCGCTATCCTCGCTCTTACCGCCGCCGCTTTCGTTTCCTGCCAGCAGCAGCAGCAGCAGCAGGTTGTGCAGGAGCCGGTTGCTCCCGCTCCCGTGGAAGTTGTTAAGGGCAAGTAAGTGATTTCGGAAAGTTTATCTTTCCTATTTCACTCCTATCAATTACGCGTCTGGTTTCCCCAGACGCGTTTTTGTTTTACATCTCACCCGCCTGGCGGCGGGTGAACTTCTCTCTGCCCGGCAGGGCAAATTTTCTCTCCCGGCGCAGCCGGGAACTTATCTCGCCCCCAGGCGAACTTATCTCTTTTGCTGCGCAGCGGCAAAAGATGATAACCACCAGCTGCACCCGCAGGGTGCAGGGTTAATTTATTCCCATATTCGATTTTTTTGTGTTCAGGCTCGATACCAGCATGCGGTGAATCCGATTTCTCTTGTATCTTAAATCTTTCACTATATCAGGCGGCAGAATACCGGCTCCTTCAATCACATCCAGCCAATATCCGGTTTCTGCACATTCCTTCATGGCCAGTTGTAATTTAAACACAAAGTCATCGGCACTATATCCATATTGAGCTTCCCGGATATTTGCCCCAATACTAGTGCCTGCCCGCAATATCTGGTCTTTGATAATGCCGCACCCTTTGACAGGGCGCATGTAGGAAACGAGCTCAATAGCGAATCGAAGCGACTGCTCAGCCAGAGGAGAGTTCTGTATTGACATGTAATGAATTATACATGCTCTTCTGGTGTATGCAAGTATAAATGAAGAATAACCCTGCACCCTGCGGGTGCAGCGGCTGTGGTATCATCTTTTGCTGCTGCGCCGCAAAAGAGATAAGTTCGCCTGACGGCGAGATAAGTTCCCGGCTACGCCGGGAGAGAAGTTCTGCCCTGCGGGCAGAGAGAATTTCTCCTGCCTGGCGACAGGAGAGATTTTAGGGTCATAACGCCACAATCCTTCTTGCCATGGCGGGGAAGAAAGAGTATCATGCGCAGCATGAGTTACGACCTGATTGTGATTGGTGGCGGCCCTGCCGGCTATGTTGGAGCCATCCGAGCAGCCCAGCTGGGAAAACGCGTGGCTTGCGTGGAGCGCGAGCGCGTGGGCGGCACCTGCCTGAACTGGGGCTGCATCCCGACCAAAGCCCTGCTGAAGAACGGTGAGGTCTACAACACCATCAACAAGCGCGCAGCCGAATTCGGCATTGCGGCAGAAGGTCTGAGTGTGGATTGGGAGGCCGTCATCGGCCGTTCCCGCCAGATCAGCGACCGCCTTTCCGGCGGCATCGCGTTCCTTTTCAAGAAAAACAAGATTGAGAACATTACCGGCGAGGCCCGCATTCCCGCCCCCGGCAAGGTAGAGGTCACCGCCGCTGATGGCACGGTCACCACGCTGGAAGCCCCGCAGATTCTCATTGCCACCGGTGCCCGCACCCGTGAGGTGCCCGTGTTCCCGTTCAACGGCAAGACCATCATCGGCAGCAAGGATGCGCTGGTCATGAAGAAGCGCCCCGAGAGCATGATTGTGATTGGCTCGGGCGCTATCGGCAGCGAACTTTCATACGTGTACCACTGCTTCGGCACCAAGGTTACCCTGGTGGAAGCCCTGCCCCGCATCCTGCCCAATGAGGATGACGAGGTGAGCCAGGCCGTGGAGCGCTCCTTCAAGAAGCAGGGTATCACCTGCATGGCTGGTGCCAAGGTGGATGCCCTCCAGGATAACGGCGAGAGCGTGACCGCCACCATCACCGCCAAGAACGGCAAGGTGCAGGAAATCACGGCCGATGTGTGTCTGGTGGCCATCGGCGTGGTGCCGGTTGTGCCTGAAGCCACCGGGCTGGAGCTCACCGACCGCGGCTTCATCAAGGTGAACGAACGCTACGAAACCAGCATTCCCGGGGTATTCGCCGTGGGCGACTGCATCGGCGGCATCATGCTGGCCCACACCGCCAGCTACGAGGCCGAGCAGGCCGTGGAGGGCATGTTTGTGGATGGCCACACCCCGAAGCAGGCGGTCAATGTGCCGGGCTGCACCTACTGCCACCCGCAGGTGGCCAGCGTGGGCAAACGCGAGCGCGAGCTCAAGGAAGCCGGGGTGGAATACAAGGTGGGCAAGTTCCCGTTCCAGGCCATTGGCCGCGCTGTGGCCGGCGGCGATACGGAGGGATTCGTGAAGCTGCTTTTCGGGAAGGAACACGGCGAGTTACTGGGTGCCCACATTGTGGGCGACAACGCCACCGAACTGCTGACCGCCCCGGAGCTGGCGCTCCACAGCGAGCTGACTGATGCCGACCTCAATTCCATGATTTACGCCCACCCGACCCTCTCGGAGGCTATTCATGAAGCAGTGCTGGCAGCGGACGGCCGCGCCATTCATGCCTGATTCCCCCTCTGTTTACCATGGCACGCAAGTTCTACTACGATACAGGCGAAGAAAAAGTCGGACCCGTGAGCGGGGAGGATTTGCTGCGTCTGCGTGCCAGCGGCGATATCAGCGATGAGACCTGGGTGCGCCGGGCCGACAGCGCCACCTGGCGGCCGCTGCACTCGGTCAATCTCCACGAGGAGGAGGAGAAACTGCGCAACCCCGGGTTCTTCACCCTCCTGAAGCAGAGCGGCCTGCTGGTGCCCTTCATCTTCCTGGTGGTAGCCGTGGGGCTCATCCTCCTTACCCTTTTCGGGTTCTGGCCCATCCTGCTGATTGGTCTCCTCATCTGGCTTTTCAAGAAATGACCGCCATCGCAACCCACAGCCTGAACAGTCTGCAAGCCGTACAAGACTTCGGCGATCACCCGTTATTCTACTTCTGCTGCGTCTTTGCCACGGTAGTGGGCGCCATTGCCGGCGCCACGGCCTCCAGCCGCGTGCGCATGGATATTGTGGGCGTGCTGGTGTGCGGTACCATTGCCTCACTGGGCGGCGGTACCGTGCGCGATATCCTGCTCAGCGGCATGATTACCCAGCAGGGCACCCCTGTCACCATCTACTGGGTAGTGGGGCACGATGTGCAGTTCCTGGTCATGGCGCTCGCCACCTCTCTGGTCATGTTCTACCTGACCCGCTTCTGGAATCCGCCCGTGGGCACCATCCGCATTGCAGACGCCTTCGCCATGGCATTCTTCACCCTGCTCGGTGCCGCCAAGGCCTATTACCTCGGCTGCTCCGGCATTGTCTGCATCTGCATGGGCGTGTGCACCGGCGTGGCAGGCGGCGCCCTGCGCGATGTGCTTACCGGCAATGTGCCCTACGTCTTCCGTTCCAACGAGGTGTACGCCTCTGCGGCTTTCTCCGGCAGTCTACTCTTCGTCATCATGCAGTATTTCAACTGCCCCTACCAGCTTTCCTACATCATGGGCACCATCGTGGTATTCGTGGTGCGCATGGCTGCGGTGTACATGAACTGGCGCCTGCCCTCCTACCGTCCGCTGGCGGATATTGTGCACCCCGACGATTCCCACCACAACAACAATCAGCCCTGAGCCGCCTCCCCCGCTCATGCCGCATGCCGTGAAATAAAAATTACAACTTCGCATAATATTTTTGAACACAAGGGCAGCCTGGCAGCATCAAATGCATTATGATGAACAACAATCTTACTACAAAATTCATGGAAGGCCTGCAGGCGGCGCAGAAAGCGGCGCAATCCGCAGGGCGCGCGCAGATATACCCGGCAGAGCTTCTGCTGGCGCTCATGCAGCAGGAAGGCGGCGTGCTGGGAGCCGTGCTAACCCGCGCCGG
>JAFYRS010000107.1 GCA_017546845.1 Akkermansia sp. | reverse complement strand
GGCGGCCACGTTGCGCACGATGACCTCCAGCGGCATAATGGAAACCTTCTTCACCAGCAGGTTGATGTCGTCCACATCATCCACCAGGTGGGTCTTCACGCCCTTATCTTCCAGCATGCGGTAGATGATGAGGGTGATAGCCTTGTTAAAACGGCCCTTGTTCTCGAAGTCTTCCTTCTTCACACCATTGAATGCGGTGGCGGAGTCCTTGTACTCCATGCGCAGAACTTCAGGATTTTCCGTCGTGAACAGTCTCTTGGCTTTGCCTTCGTAAATAGGTTCCATGATTGTATGCGGGGCTTTGCAGTTTCTCTCCCCGCGGAAAGTATACCCACCCATTCCCTAAAGTCAAGCCCTAACTGAATTGACTATTGACGATTGACTATTGACGATTGGTGCCTGGCGACTGATAAGCGGGGGGTGATTATCGGGAAAATTCAGTTGCGGCAGCCCCTCGCTCCCGCGCCCCCGGGTGATGTATAGTGAAATATAGTGCCATATAAGCAAAACGTGCTATATAGCGCTATATCTGACTATATTTCCCTGTAAATGACCTCAAAAAGGGGGTAAAGTGGGCAAAATATACCCAAATATAGTGAAATATAGCGAAATATATGGCTATATGCTTGACTTGGACTATATGTAGCTATATATTCGCATATATAACTATAAATTGCTTTATGGATCGAATCAAAAACCCATTTTCACCCGGTGCTGGTTGGCCGCCGCCCGCAATGATTGGCCGCGATGAGGTGATGGAGAATGCCCGTATTCTGCTGGGGCGTACGCTGCTGTGCCGCCACGAGAAGAGTATGATGCTGACCGGCCTGCGCGGTGTGGGCAAGACCGTGTTGCTTAACAAGATAGAGCGCATGGCCATGGAACAGGGGTACAAGACTATCTTGTTCGAGGTGCAGGAGGGGCAATCGCTGGCGCAGGTGCTGGCCACGGCGCTCAGAAACATCCTCTATGAGCTGAATCTGCTGGCCGGTGCTGGTGATAAGGTGCGGCGCGGGCTGATGGTGCTGCGGAATTTCATCGGTGCTGTCAAATTGAGCTATGGTGATTTTGGTATAGACCTGGAGCCCTTGCCCGGCATGGCGGATACCGGGAATATGGAAATCGACCTGCCGGAGCTCTTTCTGGCTGTGGCAGAAGCTGCCCGGGAACGCAACACGGGTGTGGCGCTTCTTGTGGATGAAGTGCAGCTGCTGAGCCTGAATGAGCTCAGCGCACTTATTCTGGCTATGCATAAACTGCAGCAGAAGCAGGCTCCCTTTGTGCTTATCGGGGCCGGGCTGCCTACATTACCCCGGCTGGCTGGCGAGGCTAAATCCTATGCTGAGCGTCTCTTCTCGTATCCGATTATCGGCCAGCTGAGCCGTGAGGAAGCCGCCCGGGCCCTCTCCGAACCCGTGGAGCAGGAAGGTGCGTATTTTGAGCAGGAAGCTCTCGATATGATTTATGAGCACACCATGGGTTATCCCTATTTTCTGCAGGAATGGGGGTACCAGGTCTGGAATCAGGCTTCCGGAGCCCTCCTGACCAAGCAGGATGTGCTTGCTGCTTCTGATATGGTCATTCGCCGCCTCGACCAGAATTTCTTCCGCGTGCGCTATGACCGTCTTACGGAAAGCGAGAAACGCTTCATGCGTGCCATGGCAGAGCTCGATGCCGGTGAGTGCCGCTGCTCAGAGATTGCACCGCTTCTGGGTCAGAAACCTACAGCCCTTACCCCGACCCGGGCAAACCTCATACGCAAGGGTATGATATACAGCCCGCGGCATGGCGTTATTGATTACAGTGTGCCTCTTTTCGGGGAATTCCTGCGCCGTGCTCTCCCCCAGCTCCCGCCGAGAAAATAGGCTTTTATAGTGAAATATAGCGCTATATAAGCAAAACTTGCTATATAGTGCTATATTTGACTATATTTCCCTATAAATGACCTCAAAAAGGGGCTAAAGTGGGCAAAATATACCCAAATATAGTGAAATATAGTGAAATATATGGCTATATAGTAAAAAATCGCTATATATAGCTATATTTTGCAATATTTCCCTTATCATGCCCAGCGGGGTTGCTGAAATCGCTGTTTTGTCGCCAATAATGCAGGAAAGCTCTTGCCGCATGCTGAGGCGGTTGATATAATCTCCCCTGTTCTCTGGAACATGAATCAACTACCCCTGTTCGCCTCCCCTATGCTTACCTTCCTCCTGGCTCTGCTTTTTATTTCCAGTATGCTGATACTCGGCGTGCATGAGGATTGGCTTCAGAAAGACAGCCCCCGTTTCCTCCTCGGTTGGTTCCTCGCCATCATCGGCACCACCAGCGCCCTGCTGCTCATGGTGCAGCTGTGAGGTATGAGGTGGTGCCCGAGCAACATCTCTTGCATTGGATCTGAAGTTGACCCCAACAGGTCATTATGGTATACCCGGACGAACAGGTGGCAGAGCTCACCGGCTGTTCTGAAGTTGACCCCAACAGGTCATTATGGTATAATGCTGCCGCTTGCGACATGATTTATTGAGCTGTTCTGAAGTTGACCCCAACAGGTCATTATGGTATATGCCAGCTTGTCGAGCGTCACGTCCACCAGCTCGTTCTGAAGTTGACCCCAACAGGTCATTATGGTATATAAGAGCATCCAAGAGGAATAAAATCAACCTCTTGGATGCTCTTGTGTTTTCATGGATTGGAATTTTTGGTGCGTTTTTGCTACCAGAAAAGAATGAAATTCTGGAATGGTCGTTCAGCGGGGGATTCCGTTTCGCCTAAGAGGACGACCTGCTGTTCCCAGACGGAGCGTTCCATGGGGATGAGACGGATGTCGCCCTCCGGCACCTGGGCTGCTACCCGTCGCATGTAACGGATAACGCGGTCGATTTCATGGTCTTCGCCTTCGAAGAGATAAAGGCTGTACTGAACGCGCTGTCCCCCTAAAGCCTCAAACTCTTTTCTCAGCAGGGTCTGGTGCTTAGTCTCGGGGACATCATAAGCAAGCATCACGAGCATGAAGGGTGAATGGGTGGAATAGGTTTGTATTCTGCGCCAGCAGGGCGCGGGCGAAGGATTCCACATGCAGACGGATGATGGTGCGGAGACGGAATCGTTTGTCTGCATAGCACCAGAAGGACTCCATCATTTCCGCGAAGCGGCCCGCCATTTTGCGGGTGTCGTGCATTTCATCCAGATAGCGCATGACGGTGAGTTCGACGCAGCAACGGAAGGGTTCGATGAGGTCGCAGGCAAGGCTGGGGCGGCTGCGGCGGAGTTTGTGGATGATGCCGATGCCGGGCTCGATGCCGGAGGCAATGCATTGCCACTCAATCGCATGATAAAGGAAGCCGTAGCCATAATTGAGTGCGACGTTGAGCGGGGCCTGAGCCTGGCGCTTTTCGCGGGTGAACAAATCCTGAGCAGCAGCGCGGAAATAGCGCGCCCAGAAGAAACGCGCCCACTTGGCTTCGAGTCGCAGGATGCGGTTGAATGAATTAGATGCTAATCTGGGGAGCGGGGAAAGGGATGGATCCAGTGCACGGATGAGGGTGTGCTGGTTTTGCACCTTGGTCATCAGAATATCCGAGGCCAGCTGGGTGGCATGGCGGGGTTTCAGGGTGCAGAGTCGGTAGGTGGCATCCGGGTTGACATATCGGCAACGAGGGAGGAGGGAGGAAGTGTTCCACTTGCCGGTGGAGGTGTTCCAGCGCGCCATGATGACTGGGCATTGCTGCGCTACCGAACAAAGAGCAGCCTGACTCCACCGTGCATGTGAAGCCAGGCATTGTAAAGAACCCAGAACCTGGAGGGCGATTTTGTGTTCTCCGCTATACAGTATCCCATCTCTGATTCGCAAATCAGCCGATTCGTCCATCAGGATGAGGTGGTGTATCATGCGGGCGGGAGGAGGTTTCTTTTTTTCGCTTCTTGTTCGGCAGACTCAAGATGTTTCAGTTTTGCATAGTCATTGGCTGTTGTTATCATCTTTGTTTTTCTGTCTTTGTGTGTTAGCGCGCGGAATTCGAGATATGGAGCGGAGCCGATAGCAGATATTCTACCCCAGAGGCTTAATGGGGTGGGGTGATTCAGAATATCGAAGTTTTTATCTGTCTTTCTTAATTTTTCGATATACTTGTCGTTCCGTTCAAAATTAAGAATAAACGCATCCCCCTTCCTGAAGGTTGCCACTTTGACGGCGTGCGGAGGCAGGATGCCGCAAATCATTTCGTGCAGGTCGCGTGCCTTGTTTTTCTGCAGAATGTCAAGCAGGTACTTGGGGGCGCCTTTGGTGCCACGCCAGGGAAGCCCCATGCGCTTGAAGCCCTCCAGCACAGCTTTGGTGGGGATGATGCGTTTGTAGTATGCCCAGCATTTTTTCTTGGCATTCCAGCCGAGCCAGAGTTCGAGGCGGTCATTCGAGGCTACAAGGCTGCGGAGTTGGTCGAATTTGCCGGATTCGGTGATAATACCATTCCAGCCGATGGGGGATTTATCCAAATTGCCCTTGCTGCCGAATTTCCAGATGTTGCGAACGGGGGTGCCGTTGTGGAGTTTGAGCGGTTGATGCGGTGTAGCGGAATCTGCCTTGGTGGCAGCCTGGCTGCTGGTAAGCCAATGGGTGATTTCTGAATCGCTGGGGATATCCTTGGTGGGTATTCCCATGTTTTCCAGTGTTTTACGCAGCTCTGCGGGTTTGATATCCGAATTCAGAGGCGTGCGCTGGTGGGTCATGCCTTCGTTATCGACGCTCCAGAATGTACTGTCGCCCAGTGATTTGTATTTGCTGCGGCTTTCCTTTTTCTCGATGGGGCATACGGAGCCATCATGCCACATTTTATAGAAATCGGGCAGGGGAAGTCCCAGGATGCACATGAGGCGGCGGTCGCCCTTGGATGTCTTTTCGTTTTCAAAGATACCTCTGTACTGGATATCGTTGAGTCCTTCGGGCGGGAGGCAGGACATGACCGCGGCATCGAGGCGGTGGTGCAGGTTGTTGGAGCGGTCTTTCTTGTATTCCGGCCAGAGCCAGCTGCGGCGTGCCGCAGCGGTGTAGACACCGCAGGGATTACCGATGCGCTGGCGGATCTGCTCCTCGTCTCCGTTGATATCGAGCCATGCAATGAGCGATGCTCTCAGCTCGCGCGCGAGCTGGGCAGTGCGGGTGATGTTGTTGAAATCGGGGAATTCTGAAGAATCGTCGGTGAAATGTTGCCGCTTCTTGTCGTTCCAGCCGAAGTCCTTGATGGTTTTAAGGGTTGCTTCCCAGCTCTGCCAGCCGGGGAGGTGTGCGGCGGCGGCTTCCATAGGGGTGCGGTTGCCCATGGTCGCGTTTGTTTTGCGCCTGGTGAGCACCAGGTTTTCAGACATGTAGAGACCGCCGCGGGCATCGGGGTAGATGTGCGCTAGTTCCAGCTCACCAGAGAAGAGGTCGGAGGGGGGCAGTTTCTCGCCGGTAAAAGGGCAGGTGGCGGGTTTATCGGGAGAGCCGCCTTGTTCCTCGAAGAGACGCATGCGCATGAAATCGGCATTGCTGGCATTGGTCCTATTATAGGCTTCTGCGTGCTTGATGCGGCGTTCGCGGTTAGCTTTCTGCTCCTTTTCCTTTTTCGCGGCATCATCTTTATTGGTTGCGGCGTCCTTGATGGTCTCTATAACGCAATAATCAGGGATTGGTTTTTCGATTTGATGAGCCTTTTTCAAATCGCGGAAGATGCGATGCAGCAGCCCCTGGGTGACGAGTTCTACCTTGATATGAGGCTGTTCGCCGTTGGCGCCGGGGATGGTATGAGCCTTTCGATAGCCGAGCAATGCTTCCACCTGGGGGTAGCTGCCGCTTTCGGCGGGCATGCTCTTGCGGTAGTTGTACAAGCCGGATTCCTGCTTCCATTGTTCCATGGAGTCGGGGGCAAAGCAGGTGCCGCCCTGTGTGGCAGCTTCGTACATTTTCTGCGCAGCGGCGGCAGACATGGAAGCGCGTCCTTTGCGGGCAATCACGGTGGGGGTAACGATGTTTTTGAGCTGCTCAAACTGTTCGTTGTTCCACTCGCTTTTTTTGGGGAGGGCGTATTTTTCAGCTTTGAGGGCGGCTTCGAATGCCTTTTTGGCTTCGCTCCACTTAGTGATGCCGCTTTCGATGGCCGCGAATAGTGCTGCCGAGGCCTGTTCCGGCAATTTTGCCTTGCCCATGGGGATCTTGTTGATGGTGAGTTCGAACTTGCGAACGGAGAGAAAATCAGCCAGAGCCCAGCGCCGGTAGGCTGGCTCGCCTGCTGTGCAGCATTTGTCTGTGGGTAATCCCAGCCAATGGCAATAGGGGCAGTTTTTGACTTTACGCTCGAAAACCTTCTTTGCTTCATCCGGTGTTTTACGGTTGTAGAGGAAGATGGCTTTCTTCTTGTTGGTTGGCGGGCAGAAAAGCACGGAGGTAAAACCATCGGCATCATCGATGAGGTCACGGTGGCGGGATATGATGGTTTCCAGATGGCTGCGCACATGGGCGCGCGGGTAGTTGAAGCCGCGGGCTTTGCGTTCGTTGAGCTTTTTGGCGGCGTAGGCGGCCAGCATGGAATCGATGCCTTCATTTGCGGCTTTGTTGTGGCGTTCTTCTACCAGCTTTTTCCAGTCTTCCTGCTTCTTTTCATTTTCCTCCAGCGAATCCGTCAGCTGGAGAAGGTAGTTCCGCATTTCAGCATCGACAAAAGCGGATTGCAGCCACTTGGTTGCTTCTTTGAGGTTCGGCTCTGTGCCCCAGGGGTATTCGCCCGTGGCGTCATCATCCATGGCGAAGTAATCATACCCGCGACGCAACACGCAGGAGCGGATGCAGATGGAAAGTGCTTCGCGTGAAGCGAGCTTGCTGGTGATGGCGCGGTGGCGGAGCTTGAAAGGGTCGCTGCGGGACATGATGTCATCATCCACCCAGGGGAGTCCGTGTTGTGCGAAAAGCGCCTTGAGGCGGCGCATGCGGGTGCGACGGTTCTTGCGCGCATGGCGGCTGGCGCGGAATGCCCGCCGGGTGGCAAGTGCCTGCGCTTCCGGCAGGTCGACCAGCAGGGTTTTGCAGTATAAGAGCTCGGTGCCTTTGCGTACGGCGATGCCGATGCCTTCGATGCCGATATCAATGCCAAGCACGACGGTGCCAGGGGCGTAGAATTTGTGCTGGTTCCAGTAATTCAGTGCGGCTGTTCGGTATGCCTGGAGTGCAGGTTCAGGTGTGGTAGTCATATAATGGGTAGGTGTTCTCCACAGGGAGTATTCAGACGTGGTAGCTATTCTGTAATGCGAACACCTATGATTCTACTCTTTTGCCTGTTGGAGTCAATCATATTTGACCTTGAAACAGGAAAAAGAATCTAACAAGATTTTTATGCTTGCGAATACGGTTTTTCTCTGCTAAATTAAAGTCACTTCAGAACCAGCACTCGTGTGAACACATAGCGTAGGAGAGCGCGTTTGCACGGTTACAGTGTGACTCCATACATACCCCCGCTGAATAAGCGGGGGTTAATTTTTGCCCACACTTCCTATACACACGCGCGCGGGGGAGATAGTATGCGGAGAGAATTCCGCGGGGCGATGCCCGCGAGATGAATGACTTCGTACTTCGCACCTCGTAATTCGTACTTCCTTTCGTTTGGTGGATGTGGTAGAATGCGGGGCGTATGTCAGATGCTTTGTTAAAGGTGGAGGGGCTTGTGCGGTCGTTTGGCGCGGTGCAGGCGGTGCGGGGTGTTTCGTTTGAACTGGAACGTGGGCAGGTTGTGGGGCTGATTGGCGCGAATGGCGCGGGGAAGACGACGACGATGCGGATTCTGGTGGGGATGGATTTGCAGGATGAGGGGTGCATCTGGTACGATGGGGTGGATGCCACCGCGGAGCCGTGGCGCTTGCGCGGGCGTATCGGTTGGATGCCGGATGCGTTTAACCCGCCGCCGCACACGGCGGTGTGGGAGTATGTGGATTTTTATGCGCGGGCGTTCGGGCTGAAGGGTGCTGCCCGCTGGGCTGAGGTGCAGCGGGTGCTGGGGTTCTGCGGGCTGGGTGAGATGCAGGAGCGCATGGTGGACCGCCTTTCGAAGGGGGAGCAGCAGCGGGTGAATCTGGCGCGTATGCTGGTGGGTGACCCGGAGCTGGTGGTGATGGATGAGCCGGCGGCGGGGCTGGACCCGCGGGCGCGGGTGGAGTTCAAGCATTGTGTGCGTGAGCTGCAGCGGCAGGGGAAGACGCTCTTGATTTCGTCTCACATTGTTTCCGAGCTGGCGGAGATGTGCGATGCGGTGATGCTGATGGATAAGGGACAGATTCTGCGCCACACGCCTTGTGAGGCGCTGCAGGCTGAGCCGGTGGTGGAGCACTGCCAGGGGGTGTGGTATGAGTTTGCGGTGGTGGGCGATGCGGGGGCAGGGGAGACGCTGGTGCAGGGGCTGCAGGCGGCAGCTGCCTGGGAGCAGGCGGCGGTGGTTTCGCCGGGGCGGG
>JAFYRS010000106.1 GCA_017546845.1 Akkermansia sp. | reverse complement strand
CTGCGCCCGCTGGGGGCTACGGCTACGCCTACGCCCACCCAGGTCGCGGGCTTACCCCTGCCTTTCATCTTTTACCCGCTTGCGCGGGCTCAGAATTCGGCGGGAGTTCGCCCGCGGATTAGGAAGATAAATTACAATTTAGCAGCGTATTGTCAATTAGCTGTGCTACAAGAATTTGAAAGCAGTTCTAATGAAACGTTGGGACACATGTGTTGCATCTTCGGCTCCGGTACAAAGCGCGCTGCCCGGTATCAGCCCTGCACCACGATGCGCGGTGTAATGATACAGCGGCGGTACGTCCCCGGCGCCACGTGGGTGCGCGGCCACACGATGCAGTCATCCAGCACACAGCCGGCGGGAATCACGGCATCCTGCCCCACCACGCAGTCCTCGCCCAGCTCCGCCTCCGCAGAAATATTCGCCGTGCAGTGAAGGCGCTCCCGGCTGGTCAGTTCCATCATGGTATCAATATAGCCGGCAGGGGAACCAATCTCGTGCCAGTTGGCCCAGTCGAACACCACGCCGCCCACGCGACCTTGCCTGATGAGTTCCAGCCACACAGGCACAATGGAAAATTCATCTTCCTCCGGGAACAGTTCCGCCACTTCCGGCTCCATGAGATACACCCCGGCAAACTGGTGCGTGCCCGGGTTCACCCCCAGCGCATGGCGCATATCGGTAATCGCCCCGCTTTCCTCATCAAACCCCACGTTGCGCTTGCCATCCACACTGCGCAGCGCCAGCGTCACCAGATTGCCGCGGCGCTTGTGCTCCGCCAGCAGCTCTGCCACCGGAATATCCGTCAGGATATCCCCGTTATGCACCAGAAGCGGCTCCCCCGGCTTCACCCAGGGCATGATTTTCTTCACCCCGCCGCCGGAATCCAGCGGGCGCTCCTCCTCGCTGAAGCTCACAGGGCAGCCGCGGTACTGCGGCTCCGGGAACGCGCGTTCCCACATGAGCGGCAGGCAGGAGATATTCACCATGAACTCCGTTATACCGCAGCGCAGGTAGTGATCCATTGTGTGCTGAATGAGCGGCTTCTGAAAAACCGGCATCAGCGGCTTGGGAAGGATGTGAGTGAGCGGTGCCAGACGCGTGCCGAGCCCGGCCCCCAGAATGAAAGCTTGCATGATTTACCAGAGATGAGGAAGATTCAATTTAATGGCGCAGATTCCCATGATGAGGTTAGCCACCGCATGCATCACCACCACCGGGGTGAGCCGCTTCGTGTACACCACCAGCGCATACGCCAGGCTGCCATACACCAGCGCCCCGGCATAATCCACCGGGCGGTGCACCAGCATAAATGCCAGGGTCACCACGGCATACGCTAGCCAGCTCCCCTGCCCCAGCGGCACCAGTTGCGGAAAATCCCGGTTCACGCACCAGCGCATCAGGTACCCGCGCCAGAAAAACTCCTCCACCAGTGCCACTATGATAACCGCCCGGGCAAAACGGAATCCATACTCCACCCACACAGCCGGCGAGTTCTCACCAAACACCGCAACCGGGTCAAACCCCGGCTCTGCCGGAATCCACCCCGTCACATACGGCACCAGCCAGAAACCGATACCCATCACGCCTGCCACTGCCCCCAGCAGACAGGGCCCCAGCTTCCAATCCCACTCCACCGCGCGGCGCACGTACCACAAATACCCGCCGCACACCAGCACCTGCAGCGGGTAAACCCACATCTCCGGCGCGCGCTGCCACCACCCCACACTGGGGTGGTCCCATTTCCAGCCCCCCTCCACTACCCAGAGCAGCAGATTCAGCGCCAGAAACAGCACAAATGGCACAACGTAGGTACGAAACAGTTTTTGGTCAGACATGCAGAAGTACGAAGTACGAGGTGGGAAGTACGAAGTGTAAAGTTACGCGGGCTTGCGCCCGCCGGATTTTTTCATATTGCGACGCTTTGTGATACAGGAAGTGGTAATGATTGCGGTCAGCTCATTGGCTTCCTTCATCAATGCTTCTATTTTGTGTCGTTTCACCAGTTCACACGCCACGAGCATATCCATCCAGAACTCCGCTTCGTCCGATTCCTCTTCACATATTTTCAATTTATTGAGATAATCTTTATCTGACTTTGCCCGCCCGGAAGCACGATAATTAGCAGCAACAGAGGTGGCACAGCGAAACAACTGGTCGCGAATATGCAACGATTCCGGCGTATTAGGCAATGAACTACACAGCTTGAACACCCGCAAAGCAAACGCACGCGTCCGCTGCGTCAGTTCCTCCCGAAAGCCAGATTTGTTGTTCATCTTTCCTCCACCTGCGGGCGAACGCCCGCGTAACTTTATACTTCGTACTTCCCACCTCGTACTTCGTACTTTCTGCGAATCACTTCAGTAATTCGCAGAAACGAGCCATTTTATCGCAGGCCTGTTCGAGGAGGTTCTGGGCAGTGGCGTAGCAGCAGCGGAGATAGCCCTCGCCGCAGGCGCCGAACGCCGTACCCGGCACCGCGGCCACCTTGTGCTCCATGAGCAGACGCAGGGCGAATTCCTTGGAGCTGATACCGAAACGCTTGATACTCGGGAAGGTGTAGAACGCACCACCGGGCAAGTGGCAATCCATTCCCATCTCATTGAAGCGGCCCACAATGTAATCGCGGCGCTTGTGGTAGCTGTCGCGCATCTCAAGCATGGCCTCCACCCCATTCTCCAGCGCCTCAATACCCGCCTCCTGGGAGGTGATGGTCGGGCAGATCATCGTGTACGAATGCACCTTCATCATCTGCTCAATCAGCTCCTTCGGGCCGCAGGCATAGCCCAGGCGCAGGCCTGTCATGGCAAAAGCCTTGGAGAAACCGTGCAGCAGCAGCGTGCGTTCCTTCATCCCCGGCAGGGAAGCAATGGAAGTGTGCTCCTCCTCATCATAGCGCAGCTCAGAGTAAATCTCATCCGTCAGCACAAACAAATCATGCTTCACGCAAATCTCCGCAATCGTCTCCAGCGTCTTGCGCGGCGCAATAGACCCCGTCGGGTTCGTGGGGAAATTCAGCATCAGCACCTTGGTGCGCGGGGTGATAGCCGCCTCCAGCTTTGCCGGATTCAGCGCAAAAAGGTCATCAATACTCGTCTCCACCGGCCTGGGAATACCGTAAGCCATCATCACCGTCGGCGCATAGCTCACATAGCACGGCTCGTGGTACAACACCTCATCGCCAGGGTTCAGCAGGCAGCGCAGAGCCAGGTCAATCGCCTCGCTCACACCCACCGTGGGCAGAATCTCGCACAGCGGGTCATACTCCACATGGAAGAAATCCTGCACATAGGTGCTGATTGCGCGGCGCAGGCTCTCCAGCCCGTAGTTGCTCGTATAGGTCGTGTGCCCGCGCTCCAGAGAGCGGATAGCCGCCTCGCGGATATTCCACGGGGTCACGAAATCCGGTTCGCCTACCCCGAGGGAAATGATATCCTTGCTGCCGGTAGCCAGGTCAAAGAACTCACGGATACCCGAGCGCGGCATATCCGTCACCTGTCTGGAAAGCATCTTGCTCCAATCCATAATCAGGGAATAAAGGTAAGACGTTCAGCCTCGGGCTCATCAGCAAAAATAAGCCCGTTATTCTTATATGTCTTGAGGCGGAAATGCGTGGCCGTCGAAATCACGCCCTGCATGCTGGCCAGATTCTCGCTCACAAAACGAGCCACCTCCAGCAGCGTGGGGGCCTCCACCATCACCAGCAAATCAAAACCGCCGGAAATCAGATAACAACTGCGCACCTCCTTGAAACGGGCAATGCGGGAAGCCAGGCGGTCGAAACCACCGCCGCGTTCAGGTGTGCAACGAACCTCGATAAAGGCAGAAACGCCCTCCGCGTCATCATTCACAATCGCCTGATAGCCCACAATACGACCTGCCTTCTCCAGCGCTGCGCGCTTGGCGGCAACGGTTGCAACATCCAAGGCCAGGCGGTCTGCAATCTGCTGGTCACTCAATCGAGCATCCGCCTCCAACAATCTGAGAAGGGCATCCTGTGTCATAGCTTGGTTCATCATATCACCCACCACCACCAAGTCAACCAAATTCCGCGTCTTTATCAAATCTCGCAACAGGCGAAATTCTCTCGCTGCCCCAGCAGCGAAATTATCTCCCGGCAACGCCGGAAACTTATCTCTGCGCAGCAGAAATTCTCTCTATCACCTGCGCCAGCGGGCGATAGATGATATCCATGCCTTCCACCGTCTGCTGCGGCAGCAGATATCGTCGCAGCGGCACGCTGCGATATCGTCCACGCTTTGCGTGGATTTCGTCCGGCGTAAGCCGGATTTCGTTTCCGTGGTACCCCTGGGCTGCTTTTTCCCAATGGTTGGGTAAATCATATTCCCTGCTCCATTGGGAACGATATCCATGCCTTCGGCATGGACGATATCCGGCTGCGCCGGACGATATTG
>JAFYRS010000105.1 GCA_017546845.1 Akkermansia sp. | reverse complement strand
TGACCATCATCGACGGCGAGCTCCGTTACCAGGCCTGATAGCCCCCACCTCTACCCCGGTACGGGGTGCAGCAGCACCCCGTACCCTACCCCTTTCTCCCAGTGCCATGCTCATTTCCCCCCTTGCCCGTAAAATATGCATCCAGAAGGGTATAGACCCAGCCATCCTCCGCGGTAGTGGTCCGCGTGGCCGCATCATGGCGGCAGATGTGGTTTCTCCCGATGCTGTGCCCCAGGGACATGGCGGCACTGTGGTGCGTGATTTTGCCATGGCTCCCACGCGCCCGGAGAAAGATGGGTATTACGTGTACGACAACGCGGTGAATGTGGGTGCGCTGGCGCGTGTGAGCCTGCCCATAGCGGTGCAGTGCGAAAAACTGCTGGAGCGTCGTTATTCGCTTTTTGATTTCATCGTGCGCGCTGTGGTGAAGGCCTGCATGTCGCAGCCCTCATGGGTGCAGGAGGGTACTGCGGTGAATCTGTTGCTTTTTGTAGATTCCGGCGAGCGCGTGGTGGCGCTGGAAAATGTGGCTGGTAAGAGTATTTACCGGCTGAACCGCGAGGCTGCAAAAGCAGGCCAGCCGCCGAAAGGCTTTTACCCGCATATCACTGTGTGTGATGCCGATATTTCCCGCAGCCAGGTGGCTGATTACCTTGGTTGCGAGGTGCGCCCGCTGTTTGGCTTTGCCACGCGCGGTGAATTGCCCAAGACCGAAATCCGCGTAGGTGCAGAAAAGCAGTGGAATGAGGATCTGCCGTATACCTTCTATGTTTCTACCGCTGTTCCGGCGGCTGAGGCTAACCGCATGGCAGCCCGCCTGGGGGATTTGCTGTATAACCCGGTGAACCTGCTGATGCAGCGTTGATGGGGTTACTTGCGGCCCTGCGGAAAATTCCTGTACAACACCGCTACCAGAACCGCTGCGGCCAGCATGGCCCCGGCGGTGAACCACAAGGGCAGCATCCATACGCCGGGCTCGTGTCCGGCGGCGGCTGAAGCAATGCTGAGGCTCAGCGGCAGCTGCCAGAAACTGCCCACCAGGAACACCGCCCAGAGGCTCGATTTGTTCACGCCACCGTAGCGGAACAGCAGCTTGCGCACTACCCCCGCCACCACGGCTGAAAGCCCCATGCCCACCGGCACCAGCGCGCCGATGCCGCCTGCAGCCGTGCGCAGCAGCTCCGGCGTTACCGGCTCCTCCAGCAGGGGCTTGAGCGGCCCGAGACACAGGATGAGGAACACCACCCCGCCATAACTCATGGAGAGGTTGAACAGACGCCGGTAGGAAAAGGGCTCGGTGTATTCCATCTACAGGGGATTATGCGCGCTTTTTCTTCTTATTTTTTTTCTTGCTGCGCTTCTTACTGGCGGGCTTGTCGTCATCATCAGTGGCGGCTTCTGCCGCCCCGGCGGGTTCGCCCTTGGTGTAATAGCGCACGTAGTCAATCTCGAACTGCACCGGGTACTGCGCCGCATCAGGGGCTTCTGCCCAGCCGCCGATGGCCGTGTTCATGATGAGGTAGCAGGGAGTGCGCAGCGGATTGTTGCCGTCCGGGTAGTCCGCCGCGCTCATGGGGGTGCTGTTCACTTCTGTGCCGTCAATGAGGATACGCATGGTTTCCTTATCCCATTCCAGCACATAGGTATGGAAATCTTTGCTGTAATCCGGGATGCTGGTAGTGCGGATCACCTTGTGTTCCTGGGTGCCGCCGTTGACCCCCCAGCGGAAGAGTGAGTAACAGGTGTCCGGTTCCTGGGAGATGTGCTCCAGAATGTCAATCTCGCCATTGGCCGGCCAGCCGTACTGGTTCACATGCATCGTCCAGAGCGCAGGCCACACTCCCTTGGCCTTGGGGATTTTAGCGCGGATTTCCAGGCGTCCCGGGCATTCAAAGTGCTTCACATCGCGGGTTGTTACCGAACCGCTGGCGTAGGGCATGCTCTTTATCTGGTGTGTCCAGTGTTCCTTTCTGGGGTTGTAGTTACTGTTTTTGGTTTCTTTTGCCCTGGAGAGGAGCAGGAGCTTGCCGCCGCGCACCTTCACGCAGTCTTTTGTGTAGGTCTGGACCGCATCGCGGTTGCGGATAACCCCCAGCTCGTGCTTCCACTTGCTGGTGTCGAGCTTGCTGCCGTTGAATTCATCTCCCCAGGCATAGCGCCAGCCGCCCTCCAGGGTCTGGGGTACATCGGCGGCGGCGATTCCGGCTGCCAGCAGGCAGCATGTCGTGAGCAGGCGGCGCATCGGCTTATTTGAGGTTGTCAATCTGGTCCATGAGGGTGTCGTCCAGCGGTTCGCACCCGCTGGCTGCGGCGCAGTCCTCCAGCTGGGCCACGGTGCGCGCGCCCACCAGCACGCTGCTCACCCCGTTGCGCTGCAGCAGCCAGCGCAGCGCAAGCTGCGTGAGGGGGATTCCTGCTTCGCTGGCCAGTGCCTGCAGCATTGCTACGCGTTCGGCATCGGCGGCTACTTTGCCAGCATCCAGGAAGATGGAATCGCTGCGTTCGGCGCGCGAGCCGATGGGGAGCGAGTCCGTGTTCAGGTATTTGCCGGTAAGCATGCCCTGCGCCAGCGGGGAGAACACGATGCTGCCGGCCCCCTGGTCTTTGGCGGCGGGGAGCATGCCGGCCTCGCAGGCGCGGTCCAGCAGGTTGTAGCGGAACTGGTGCAGCAGGCAGGGCACATGCGCCTCTGCCAGCAGGGTGCAGGCCCGGTTGAAGAGTGCGGGCGGGTATTTTGACAAACCTACATACAGCGCCTTGCCGCTGCGCACAATCTGCACCAGCGCCTCGACTGTTTCCTCAATCGGTGTGTCGGGGTCGGGGCGGTGGTGGTAGAACACATCCACATAGTCCAGCTTCATGCGGCGCAGGCTCTGGTTCAGCCCGGCAATGAGGTGCTTCCGGCTGCCCCAGTCGCCGTAAGGGCCTTCCCACATCAGGTGCCCTGCCTTGGTGGCAATGAACATCTCGTCGCGGTGGCTGGCAAACTCATGCTGCAGCAGGTCGCCAAAGCGTTCTTCTGCGCTGCCGGGGGGCGGGCCGTAGTTGTCTGCCAGGTCAAAGTGGCAGATGCCCAGCTCCATGGCCCGGCCGATGATGGCTGCATTCTGCGCCCGGTCATCCCCGCCACCGAAGTTGTGCCACAGGCCCAGTGAAATTTCCGGCAGCAGTACCCCGCTGCGTCCGCATCGTCTGTATTTCATGCCACGATTATAGACCATGCCCGTGGCCATGTAAAGCGCACAGAAGCGCATGCCGTAATCTACGCCCCGATGATGACCTGAGTGCCGATGGGGGTGAGGTCGAAGAGGGTAGCTGCATCCTGCGGGGAGAGGCGGATGCAGCCGTGCGAAACGGGGATGCCGAGGCGGGCGGTATCTGCCGTGCCGTGGATGTAGATGTAGCGAGCGCGGGTGTTGGCGTTGTGCGGCTCCAGACCGTGCAGGCAGAGGATGCGGGCCAGGATGGCATCTTCCCCCTGCGCGGCGGCAGGCCAGGTGCCCACGGGGATACGGGCGCGGAACACGGTGTGCAGCGGGGCGTTTTCGCCGTGCATGGAGCAGATGCAGAAACGCCCCAGCGGGGTGCGGCCGCTGCCTTCCTCGCAGCCTGTGCCGGCG
>JAFYRS010000003.1 GCA_017546845.1 Akkermansia sp. | reverse complement strand
TGCACAGCAGCCGCATTGCCGCCGCGAATCCGCAGGACTACGAGGCGCGCAGCAATATTATGTGGACGGCGACCTGGGCGCTGAATACCCTCATTGCGAAGGGCAAGACCACGGACTGGATGGTGCACATGATGGGGCATTCGGTGAGTTCCTACACCGATGCGACGCATGGCATGACCCTGGCGGCGGTGACGCTGCCGTATTTCCGCTATATTCTGCCCTGGGGGCTGCCGAAGTTTGTGCGTTTCGCCCGCGTGGTGTGGGGAATCGACCCCGCCGGTAAGTCGGATGAGGAGGTGGCGCTGGCTGGTCTGGACGCCATGAAGGCCTGGATGCAGGAAATCGGCCTGGTGCTTTCGCTGCGCGAGCTGGGCGTCACACCCGATATGCTCGATGGCATTGCCGAGGGCACGTTCCTCCTCCGCGGAGGTTACAAGCCCGACCTGACAACGGCCGAAATACGAAAGATTTTAGAGCAGGCGCTCTAAAATTACGAAGTACGAAGTGCGAAGTACGAAGTATAACATACCCGCGCGGCCAGCAGGCCGCGCGCTTGATTTATGGTGCGACGCGAGCCATGCAGCGAAGCGCCAGCATGGTAAAGCTGTCCAGACCACTCCCACCACTCCGCGCCAACCTCTGACAATCTCCCCATGATTAATCTACCCGCCTCCCCCAATTATTGCCTGTTAGAACGATTATAAAGTGCAAGGTTCGAGGTGCGAAGTACGAAGTATAGCATTCCCGCGCGGCCTGTGGCCGCGCGCTTGTTTTAACGGATGCGGACAAGGTGTCCTGCCACCGCTTCTGCTTACACGCCAACCTGACACGCACGCCGCCTACCCCCAACCCGCCCCAAAGCTCGCCATTCCCACACACATTCGCCCCGATATTCACGCTGCTCCAAACGCTACTGGCGGCGAAGCTCCGCCCGCTAAAGCGCGCCACAATACACAGCCCACCCAAATCCGCTCCAACACACACTCTCCACCCTCCCCCATTTATTGCCCGCTAGAACGATTCTAAAGTACAAAGTTCGATGCGCGAAGTATAGCATTGCCGCTCGGCTCGAATAAAAACGCCCGTTAGGGGAGGCGGGCAAGAGAGGTGAGAGAAAAACTTATCTTATACTTCGCTCCGTCAAGGACTGCGGATTACATGTAATCCTTGAGTACTTGCAGCAGAAGGGTGCGGAATTGTCTGATGTTGGCAAAGTAGTTCGGGTAGGCCTTTTCCAGCTGTTGGATGGAGGTCATTTTAACCAGTACGACCTGGCGATTCTGTCTGCTCCTGTTCTTTTCCTCTTCCCGGATATAGGCTGAGTAGGCCTCCTCGTATTCGCTGGCGGTATAATGACGAACGGTAGCCAGTTTTTCTGTGGCGTCGAAAATAAGCAGGGCGTGGCCTCCTTCGTGCTTGCGCTTTGAGGTCAAGGTGTCGGTCAGGGTGAAGCTTTGCATGACTTCCAGCACATGCAGGGAATCCATTTTCTCTTTCAGCCGGAGGAGCAGTTCCTCTTTGCTCATGCCGGCATGTGCCGGAACAACGGTTTGTTTTTCCTTATGGGCAAATGCGCTGGCAGCCAGGGCGAAGAAGTCCAGCCATTCCTGGCTTCCTTTGCTGGATTTGAAGTTTTCGCCCATGAATGCTTCAAATATTTCCACAGCGGTGGCCCATACGTGCTGAAGCTGGGTGCGGAGCTGCAATTCGATACGCAGGCCCTCGTAATCCTGTTTGTCGGGGTGGCTGGTGTGGTAGCTGAATACGAGGTGGATGCCCCGGTAACCGGAAGCTTTGGGGGTGCTGATGTAGTCGTATTCCTGAACGAGTTTGTGTGAAATCCTGGATGTTGAGCTGAGGTAGAGGTTTTTCAGCGCATCGAGTTCTTTCAGATTTGGAAGAATGACGCGGATGCCGCCGATGTCGTGCATGCGTTTGAGCTGCATGTCGGCATAGCGGTGCAGTTTGTCCAGAATGGTGGGTTTGCGCTTGATTCTCTGGGCAACAATGAAACCGGTTATGCCTAATCGGTCGATACGCTGGCGCAGTGTTGCTTGAAAAGAGTTGAGAGGCATTGCATGCAGTGCGCGGAAGTTATCGAGTACACCAAGAGCCCACTCCTGATCTTCGGGAGTGAGCTGGTCGATATCCCGGAGCATATCACCAGCCTTGATGATTTGCTTGCCGCTGTATTGTCTTTTCCCGAAGGGAGACATAACGCCTTGTCCTGCAAAGATAATAGCGCATACATCGTCAGGTGTCAACATAATCGGCAAGGACAAGTGTATTTTTGGCCTGCTGGAAGCAAAAGCGGCACTGGGGTGATCCAGTGCCGCTTGCGTATGTGGTTTTATGCTTCTGCCGTTCCTTTACTTATCCGCAAGGGCGGCCTGTGCGGCTGCGATGCGGGTGTATAGGCTATGAGTAAAACGCTCCTCAGTGGCCGTCTGAAATTTGCGATTCTGATAATTAATCCTTGACAAAACAAATTTCTGGGTATAATCTGTCTGCGACGTTGGAGGTTTGTCCTGCCCGGGCAAGCGTCTGGGGAAACCCAAGGCCAGCGTCTTTTTTATTGCCTTCTGGGGCAGAGTTTTTGCGGATCTATCCACCGAAGGGTGCTCATTGCTCGTCCGTAATTATCTTTCCTGCTATAGAATTGACGATGCAGCTGGTTGTATAGGTCGGATACACCAGACTCTCCGGTTGCGTAAATACCGATGATAGTGGTTACATGATCTGCCAGTTGTAGACCGACATTGTTGGCTTGCGATATAGCAAACATGGGAACCTCAAGAATGGATGACCGCATAGTTCGTCCATTGCCGCTGCGTACAAGAAAGTTTGTAACTGCGCGGGCATTGCGTTCGTCTGTCCCGGAATCTCTGTTGTCGAACACAAGGATTGCTTTTTTGTCCTGGTGCTCTCGCTTCATGTACATATTGATACGCTCGCACAGACTTTTGAATGTACTATCAAGTAGCGCGTCGTTCTCGCAGGTAAAATCTCTGTGTTGCTGGTCGTAGCAAACGCATCCAAAAACTGGTAATTTGTTACGGCGTAGTACGTCAATCAGGTCGCTGACAAATTGAATATTTTTCTGTGGCTCTTCAGGATTTGCCTCCATTAGCCTGAACGTACGGTTGTTCAAAAGTTTCTTGCCCTTGATTTCCTTGTCCTCCGCATATTCCTTGCCCATTGTTTCCTGCTTGAGTTTGAATACAGCGTTTGCGATTTTGGAATACGACTCAATCGGTATGCCTACTCCACACAGGGCTCCAAATGGAATCTCTCTGCCATTTTTATCTAGCCGTACACGGAAGGTTTCATCCAGAAATATAAGCATGAATACACTATATCAATTAGGGCAGGGAACGTCAAGGCTCCATATAACAATATTTGATGCCTGCGTACGACAGTATATAAGCCCAGAGGCTTTTGCTTCTATTGATGGCTTTATAATAATAACTGTATTTGACGCTCCGAGTCAATGGTTTTTGAGCATGCCGCCAGAAGTTCGGTGGCGATGTCGGGAGCTTCCAGCCTGATGAGATGCGTATTTGTCTTGTCTTTAGATAAGATGTTTGCATCGCCATACCAAACGATGGAGCGGTCGATGATAGCGAATTTGTGGTGCAGGGTGGTAGATGTGTTGAGATGAGTGCCTGCTGCCTGTAGCCTGGCGTGTTGATGTGCAATGATGCTTTGACGGGGGGCGGGGTATGTTTCGATAGCGTTGGAGATAATTGTGGTACGTATGCCTTCGGTGTGCCTGCCGGGTAGGATAGTGCATAGCCAATTGGTTTTGAACATGTTCACATGAGGGCATGCGATGATGATTTCCCGGTGTGCATTCTGAATGTCCTGCTCTAGTTCAGGCTGATATGTTTCGGCGTCAAATATGGAATCAGTTTGAGAGGAAGATGTTGCTGACGGTGAGTAGAGGGAATACCCAATTTTTTTGTAGGCCCTGAGCCGTTTATGGTACATGTTGTCCAGCACGCGGATATTGCTGTCCACATAGTCGTAGATGATTACCTCTTTCTTGCCTTCATAGTCGCGGTGAAGTCTGCCTGCGTACTGTTCAACATTTCCTTCCCATGCGATGGGCGTGGCAAGCATAAGCGTGTCGAGACGAGGGAAGTTGAAGCCCTCTCCTATGTATTTGCCGATAGCTACCACTGCTAGCTTTTCGTCTGCAGGCACGTTGTTAAGCTGTTGCCTGGTTTGTTCTCGTTCGCGATTACCACTTCCCCCTTGTAACAGAATGATGTGAGGAATATGGGGGGTGAGCATGTGCTGTAGCAGCGC
>JAFYRS010000104.1 GCA_017546845.1 Akkermansia sp. | reverse complement strand
TGCTAACGCACGCTTGCACCTGCCTAACATCTGTCGCCCACTACCGTGGGCTATGAATTCCGCTCGCTTTGCTCGCCGCTAAATTACAACCTTCGCAACTTTGGGACAGATGTGGGCTCTAATCCCATGCAGAACGAACTTCACGACAGAACCAGCAGCTCCCGGAGCAGGGCAGCAAGTTGTTCTGCTGGCATGCTCACCATTTCATCCTCCGTGAGCCCGCTTTTCTGGCGCCAGCGCACAATGCGGCTCAGAATCTGCAAGTGCCACTCCGGGCATTCCTCCGGCACCACTACCAGGAACACCAGGCGCACCGGGCTGCCCTGCCAGTCCACCCCCGCAGTGCTGCGCGCCAGGTAAACGGCCGGCTGCGGAATCTCAAACACGCGGGCATGCGGAATGGCCAGCCCATAACCAAGGTAGGTGCTTTCCTGCGCCTCGCGGTCCAGCGCGGTGTTGACCAGCGTGCGCTTGCGCCAGCCGGTAAGGCCGGCCAGCTCCCCCGCCAGAAGACGCACCATCTCCACATGGCTCTCGCCGCAGGGCAGTTCCTCCCCGCGCACCCAGACCAGTGTTTCGTTGCTCAGCTCCTCCGCATCAAACATGATGCCCCCAGAATATACCCGCCATGAGGCGATTGCAAGCTCGCAGTGTGACAATTACCTGTCATCCCGGGCGCAAAAATAGTCATCCGACTCCGCCAGCCCGGCCAGCACCGCAGCCCGCGATGCCGCAAAACCGCTCTGCAGCAGCACGGCGCAGGCTTCATCCCCCGGTGCCAGGCAACAAGTGGCAGATTCGTTCACATGGTACGGCAGCACATCGTCTTCCAGGGCATCCTCCAGTGCCATTTCTGCGCCGCGGGGGTCTGCCACGCTGCGCGGAAGCGCCACCAGCAGGGCATGCCGCGGGCCTTTCCCCTCGCCCTGCAGCGCCACCTGGCTGCCCAGCCGGCCCAGCCAGGAAAAATCTCCCACCGGACCGGTGGCATAGCCCAGCGAGGCAAACCGGGCTCCCGGCGCAGCGCCACGCGGGCGGATGGGGTCATAGAGGTGGTCATAATACTCACCGCCGATATAGAAATACTGCTGGCCGCATGCCAGAGCCTGCGCCACGGTCTGCACCTGGGCAGGCAAACCGGCCACACCGCCGCAGAGGTAGGCATGGGGCACCAGGTCCTCATCTGCCCAATCAAGCCACTCGGTGAGTTCGGCAGCAAGGCGGTGCTCATGGCTGGCAGAGCCGCCAAAGAACGCATAAGGCAGCAGGATGCTGCCGGGTTTGCGCAGGCAGATTTTTTCCATGTGGCTGAGTATATCCATGGCCGCACCGGCACCCGTGCCCCCGGTGGCAGAGAAGAACACATGCACCTCCAGCTGCAAATCACCCTCCACCAAGGGCTTGAACAGGCGCTGCACCGCCGGCCAGCTCTGCAGCAACAGGGCGCGGCCATACCGCCGCAAGCCGCCTGCCCCATTCAGGGTTGCCAGAGCCTGCTCCACCTCATACACGGGCACCTGCAGCTGCTCTGCCAGCTGCCAGCGCATGCCGCCCACGCAGTCCTTCAAGTCCGGGTTCTGCTCCATCTCATTGAGCGAACGGGCTTCCGCCTTGATGTTGAGAAAGGGAATATCATCGGCCCACTGCTGCCACTCCGGTGAACCGGCCACATCATCCGCCGCATCCAGATACAGGCAGACCACATCCTCCCCGGCCGGGGGCATGCCGCTTGCAGCCACAGCCTGCCGCCAGGCGCACAACACCTGACCACCCACACCACCAAGTCCTATGAGAAGTGTCCGTTTCGTCATATCTGCTGAAAGTAAAATATCTTATCTGCCAGTATAGCATGACCGCCCGCTGCGTCAACCAAAATCCATCAATCAACGCGTTATTTCAAAGGGCTGAGAAGGCTTCCCCTTGGCAATGACTAATTGTTTTAGCACAAAATGGCAGCTGGTTAAAGTCTACACGCTACCATGAAAGCAACATCACTCTGCTACATACTGGCGGCCACCACCGTGGCCGGTACTGCAGCGGCACAACAGGCCGCACCCTATATCGACACCGCTTATGGCTGGAAACCCGTGCTGCTGGAGGTCGTGGAAGTTCCCGTCCCGCTGCAGCAGGCACTGCCCTCACATGAGCAAATGGCGCGCCGCCACACCGGCGTTCCCACCAGCAACCTGGTGCTGCAGCAGACCCGCTCGCGCGATGAGGACACCAGCAAGGCCCCCTGCCGCGGCTGGCGCTTCCTGCCTGCCACACCGCAGAAGTTCATGCCGTATCTGGATGCTCTCTTTGTGCCGGGCAACACCTGCGCCGAGCCCTGCGGCATTGTCTGCCAGGATATGATTTCCACCGGGGCGCAGAAACTCAAGCACGCGCTGAGCCGCTACGGCTTCCAGTATGACCTCACCATGTCGTACAACTACTCCGCCATTCACCCGCGCACCCGCCATCGGAACGATTTTTCCTCGTTCAACCACAGCCTCACCGGCACCTGGTTCCTGGCCAAGGATTGCGACAACAGCCAGGGCGTGTTCCTTACCTTTGAAGCGGACTGGGGACAGGGTACCAACTTCAGCGAACGCCGCAGCAGCGCCCAGAACAGCCTGGGCTCACTCAGCAATCCCCAGGGCAGCCTGCGCGGCGGCAAGGGGGTGTTCCTGCCCCAGCTGGCACTGGGTTACAGCGGATTTGACGGCAAGTGGGTGGCCATGGCCGGTACGCTGGATGTAAGCAACTACCTCGACCAGAACGCCTACACCCCCGGCTGGGCGGGCGGGCTCATGAACCAGAGCTTTGCCTACAACCCCGCCCTGCCCCTCACCTGGGCCAACCTGGGTTTCCTCACTGCCTGGCAGCCCTGCGAGCGGTTCTACGCCATGTATGCCACCACCAGCACCAACACCGACATCAACCAGAACCCCTTCAACGAGCTGAGCGCCAACTACTGGATGCACGTGGCCGAGGCGGGCTTCATCATGGATGATGTCTGGGGCATGGGTGCAGGCACATACCGCCTGCAGTATACCATGGTTGACCACGACGGCAAACTGGGGCTGGGCTTCGGCATGAATATCCAGCAGCAGATGGGCAAGAACTCACCGCTGGGCTTCTTCACCCGCGTGGGCTTCATGGACCAGGATGCCGCTGCCGCCACCGGCACCAAGGCCGCAGCCACAGCAGGCCTCATGCTGCAGGCCCCGTTCCGCAAATCCGGCTGGGGCAGCCGCAGCAACTACGACAACATCTCGCTGGGCTTCCTCTGGCAGCGCGCCGCCAGCAGCGAAAACCCGGTGGCTCACAAGGATGAATACGGCCTGGAGCTCAGCGCCGTGGTGCAGGTAACCCCCACCTTCTTCCTGCAGCCGGATGTGCAGTACATCTTCAACCCGATTCACTCCACCGGCCGCGATGGCGCCTTCGTGCTCCAGATGCAGGGCGTGTTCAAATTCTAAAGAATCCACTACCCACATGACAAACCACCCCCGGCGCCGGAGCACCGGGGGTGGTTTCATATTCACTTTCTAAATGCGGGCTTTACTTGCCGAAAGCGGTCTTGTAGACGGCCAGCACTTCCTCCCAGGTGCAGGGGCGGGGGTTGCCGCCGGTGCAGACATCGGCCATGGCGGCGTCCGTCAGGGCTTCCAGGTCTTCCTCCTTCACGCCGATTTCAGCCAGCGTCTGGGGAATGTTCACATCGATGGAAAGCTGCTTCACTGCATCAATGGCAGCCTTGCGGTATTCCTCCTGGCTCATGGAGTCCACACCCTGCACACCCATGGCGCGGGCGATTTCGCGGAACTTCTCGCCGGTGTAGGCGGCATTGTACTCCATCACATAGGGCAGGAGCACAGCGTTGGCCACACCGTGGGGGGTGTTGTAGAAGGCGCTCAGCGGGTGAGCCATGCCGTGCACCACGCCCAGGCCCACGTTGGAGAAAGCCATGCCGGTCATATACTGGCCCAGGGCCATGCCCTCGCGGCCGTCGGGGTCGTTCTCCACAGCCTTGCGCAGGTTCTTGGCAATGAGTTCCACAGCCTTGATGTTGAGCGTATCAGCCAGTTCCCAGGCAGCCAGGGTGGTGTAGCCCTCAATGGCGTGGGTCAGGGCGTCCATACCAGTGGCGGCGGTAAGGCCCTTGGGCATGGAGCTCATCATATCCGGGTCAACCACAGCCACCACGGGGATATCGTGCGGGTCCACGCACACGAACTTGCGGCGCTTGGCTTCGTCGGTAATCACGTAGTTGATGGTGGTTTCAGCAGCGGTGCCGGCAGTGGTGGCCACAGCAATCACGGGCACGCACTTGTTCTTGGTGGGGGCAAGACCCTCCAGGCTCACCACATCGGAGAATTCCGGGTTGTTGATGATGATGCCGATGGCCTTGGCGGTATCCTGCGGGGAACCACCACCG
>JAFYRS010000013.1 GCA_017546845.1 Akkermansia sp. | reverse complement strand
CCGGTGTGGGCGGTGGCAATGCCGCGGACCATGGTGACAATGGTGGAGGCAATGCGGCGCAGGCGGGCACGGACGGCACACAGGAGGCGGGCACGGAGCACAGACGGGAGTTCCCACAGTGAGGCTGACATGCACCCGGGCCTCAGCACGGCTGCCGCACAGAGCAACAAGTAACAGACAGATAGCGAATATGGTGGAAATGGGATTCGTTTTCATATGGCTTACATAAGGAAAGGCGACCGAGCGGCCGCCTTTTGTGTAAATCCCTTGAAAAAAATGACTCATCCGCGGCGCAGCACGCGGGAAACAATCGCCTGCATTTCCGGTACGCGGAAGAGCACACAGCCGATGCCGTAGAGCGCAGCACCACCGACACCGCCGAGAGCCAGCGCACCGAAACGGGCAATGAATCCCCAGTCGGTAAAGGAGCCAAAGCAGAACAGGTGTACCAGGTAACAGCCCAGTGCCAGCAGAGCCCCTGCCCCCGCTATACGGAGCACGCCCGGCACCAGCACGCGGCAGGACATGCTGCCCAGCAGGTGGCGCAGGTAGAGGAAGTAGAACACGAAGTTGAGCGTGGTCACAATGGATGTGGTGAGGGCCAGGTACATGGCCGGCATACCGAGGATATGCACAAAGGTATAGTTGCAGCCCACTGAAATGCAGAACGCCACCACGGCCAGCCCGGCAGGAGCCCAGGGCTTTTCAAGCGCCAGGAATACGGGCTGCAGCACTTTCATGCCCGCGTAGGCCAGCAGGCCTGCAGAGTAGGCTGCCAGCACGTTGCCGGTGAATTCAGAAGCAGCGGCATCAAAGCGCCCGCGCTGGTAGAATACGCTGACAATCTCAGTGCCCCAGATGCTCAGGAACACGGCAGACGGCACGGCAAAGAGGGCGACAAAGCGCAGGGCTTTAGCCAGGTGCAGCGAGATTTCCTGTCCGGCTTCGCCCCCGGCGGTCAGGGTCATGCGCGATACGGTGGGCAGCACCACCATACCCACAGCCACACCGAAGAGCGCCACCGGCAGCTGCCACAGGTGGAACGCGCTGGAAAGGGCGGTCACAGAACCGGGCTGCAGGTAGAGCGCAAAGGCGGTGTTGATAAAGATATTGGTCTGGGTAATACCGGCGGCTATCACACCGGGAAGCATGAGCAGCCACACTCGGCGCGCTGCCGGGTCGGTGAAGCTGAACCATTTACCCGTCCAGCGCAGGCCGATATCCCAATGCGGGTGGTACCCTTTCTGCCGCAGTTTCGGCAGCTGCACCAGCACCTGCGCCGCACCGCCGCAGACCACCGCAACGGCAAAGCCATACAATGCATCCGGGCCGAAAGAGGGGTCGATAAACCAGCCGATAAGCGCGCCCACCCCCACGGTGGTAAGGTTGAAGGCGGCACTCGCCAGATTCGGCAGACCAAACACGCCGAATACATTGAGAGCACCCATACACAGGGCCGATACAGAGGCAAGCAGGATGAACGGCCAGATGATACGGCACAGATCCGTGGCCAGCGCCATGAAGCTTCGCGGCTCAATACGCGTCACCCCGGCAGGCACATTCTCTGCCGCGCAGGTAAGCGCAATCTTCTGCCCATGCTCCAGCTTCTCCACCACAGAGAGGCGCAGGCAGGAATCTGCCGTAAGGCCTTCTATCTTCTCTGTAGCCTCAAAGAGCACTTCTTTCATGCCATCGGCATTCGTGCGCGTGCCGCGGTAGGCTGCATCTGCGCAGAGCATGGTGGGCGCCCCCCAGGGCGTGTGCAGCACCACGCGGGCACGCTCCGGATACAACTGCTGCATGAACACACCCGCCAGCAGAATACCGGCAGAGACAATGCAAATCATCAGCGATATAAGCTGCGTACTTACCCGGTTGGCCAGCCCCCAGGCAGCCTGGGCGCCCTCCTGCTTCTCCACCTTGCTCATCACGCTGGTGAAGCTCTGGGAAAGTGCGCCCTCGGCAAACATATCGCGCAGCATGTTGGGCACGCGGAATGCGGTCAGGAACGCATCGAGCGCTCCGGTGGCGCCAAAAAGCGAGGTGTAGACAATCTCACGCAGCAGACCAGTGAAGCGGCAGCAGAAAATGGCTGCGGTGGCAATGAGACTCTTTTTCTGCATAGAGGACATAAGCGCAGAAGATGAGGTGGTTAGCGGACTTTTTCAGGCAGATCCTCGCGAATCTTGCGGGCAAAGGCCTTGGCGGTGGTCTTGTCTCCCAGCAGCAGACAGGTGCGGGAAAGCTCGCGCATGGTGGTACGGTAAAGCCCCTGCTCCGCCTTTTCTAGCCGTTCCTTATCTGCATCACTCATCTGGTCGATGCTGCTCTGAATGGAACGCAGTGTGCGGAAGCAGACAATATCCTGCTGGGCCTTACGCTGGGCCAGCGCCAGATTCAGGCGGGCACGCAGCGTCTTGCCGGTGGTGAGGTCAGGGTTCACCTCCTCAACCATGCGGGTGCATTCCTGCACCCATTTGAGGGCATTGTTATACTCCTGTTTCTGGGTGCAGTATTCTGCCAGTTCGTGGGCAATGCGGGAGCGGAAATCGGAATCCTTCTTCACCAGCGCGGGGTTCTGCAACATCATTTCCCAGCTGCGGGAAAGCAGCGCAATCTTCTCCTCGCCCTCGGTGTGCGTGGCCAGGTAGGTGAGCACGCGCATGATTTCTGCAGCGTCTTTCTCGTGGTCAAGCAGGTAGCGGTAATCGCGCACAGCTTCCTGCGTGTTGCCGCGCACCTCATTGGCCCGGGAGCGGATGCGGGCAATGCGGGTGAGCAACTGGGGCGTCATCTCGCCATAGCCCTCAGCAAAAGCCGCGGCAAGGGAAAGAGCCTGAGCGCAGCCCTCGTGGTTGCCCAGACGGTGGCGCAGCTCACCGAGCAGCAGGTAGCACTGCGGCAGGCGGTGTGCCTTGTCCGGGTATTCGAGCATGGCATCGCGGCAGCGCAGCAGTTTCTCTTCAATTTCCTTGAGGGTATGCTGCGGCAGGTTCGGGTTATCACGCAGGGCGCTGGTCACTTCCTCCAGCATAAGCTGAGAGGTAGCCGGGCAAAGCGGCCACTTGGCCTGCTCCAGAATGTTGCGGGTCATCTGCAGCACCGGGTCCTTCACGGCACACACGCCCGCGCGCATCATCTGCAGGGCGGCGGCCTCAGCAGCCAGCTCCGGAGAACGCAGGCGCACCAGCACACCAGGGGCATCCAGCCGCGCAATGGCTTTCACTGCCTCATCATTCCGCTGCATGCGGATGCAGGTTTCTGCCGTGCGGCGAATGGAGCGCAGCAACAATTCCGTGTGCTCCGGAGAATTCATCAGCATATCCTGCAGCTCGCGGTCCAGGCGCAGCTGCAATTCAAAATCACCATGCTCGGTGGCTGCCACGGCGAGGCGGTCAAGACCTTCTACCGGCGCCAGGGATTCCACCTCAGGCAGAATGCGCACGGCTTCTGCCCACTGGCCTTTATCCACCAGGCGGGAAAGCAGAATCCAGCGGAACTGGCGCTGCGTATCAGCATTCTTGATCCACCCCAGACGGGAGCGGGAATTCTCGGCCAGCTCCAGCAGGCGAGCCTTGTCCCCCGCCAGATCACCCAGCAGGCGCTCCAGATTCTGGTTCGCCTCTTCATTACTGGCTACAATGACGGTCTGCCCCTTAAAGAAGGTGATGATATCCTGCCCCTTGGCAAACAAGCCCCAGAGCAGCAGCGCTCCTACGGTAAGCCCGGCTGCGGCCAGCGGCAGGGTGTGGTTGCTCTTCTTGCGCGGGGGACGGTATCGGCGGTTCATACAGCTTGTGACAATGCTTTGTTAATTTTGTTGTAAATTCTCGGTCGGTTGGGCTTCCGGCTGCGGGGCTGATTCCGGGCCGAGGTGCGCCTTCAGGCGGCGCAGCTGGGTGCGGGCTTCCTCCCGGCGGTCATGCTGGTCGCCCAGCAGGGGCATCAACTGCTCCCAGGCATCATACGCTTCCTGCCAGCGGCGCAGCTGGGTGAGAGCATAGGCACGCCCCATAAGTGCCAGGCGACGGTTATCCTCTTCATCCGGCGTATTGCCGGCAGAGTTCTCAATGGCGGCCCCATAGGCCGCCTCGGCCTCTGCCGTCTTACCCTGCTGGTCATAAATCTGCCCCAGCAGCAGGTGAATGCGGCCTAAGGCGGCACGGTCGCCGGCAAAAAGTTCATTGCGGATACCCAGGCATTTCTCCAGCAACGGCAGAGCCAAATCAGTGCGGCCTAATTCCAGGTAGCACCGGGCGGCACCTTCCTGCGGCTGCACCAGCAGCGCGGCTTCCTGGGTAGCGGTGAGAGCGGCGTTGAAATCCAGCAATGCTGTCTGGTAATTCTGCACCGTGTAATGAATCCACCCGCGCTGGTCGAACAGGCAGGGCCAGAAGGCATTGGCTGAGTGCAGACGCCCTTCACCCACGCCCTGCGCACGGTGCAGCAGAGAAAGTGCAGTCACGTTGTGACCGCGAGCCTGCTCAATGACAGCCAGCTGGCGCAAGGCCTGAAGGCGGGCTGTGATTTCAGACGGTCGGCTGCCCGTGTTGCGCTCTGCCACGCGCAGGAGAGGTTCGGCCTCTGCGGCATTACCCAGCTCCAGCAGGGCTGTGCCGTAATACACGGCATATTCCGGCAGGGTGACGGAGTGTGTATCCACGCCTTGCAGCGCCTCGCGGAAAAGCGGTTCTGCGGCAGAGGTGTTCCCTTTGGCCCGGTTCAGTTCCCCCATGTGCACCAGCAACATGGAGCAGAGCGGGCGGACAGCATCCCCCTGTTCCTTGAGTTCGGCACACAGCTTCTGGCAGGCGGCCAGGGCTTCTTCTGTGCTGCGGGGAGTGCAGATTTCCAGCGCCACCAGCTGGCGCTGGCAGAGGTGCTGGTAGTCTGCCTGTTTCTGCTCGGCAAAAATGCTCACCGCCTGGCGGTAACAGGCACCGGCTGCCTCATACTGCTGCTGTGAAATCAGCAGATTACCGGCCTGCAAGGCGCGAAATGCCCAGTCGCGGCTGCGGGGCACGCGCTTGAACAAGGGCTCAAGCACCTTGAGCGCCGGGGCGGTCATGCCGCGCTCCAGCAGTGCTTCTGCCAGACACCATTCGGATTCCTCGCGCACAGCCTGGTCTTTTATCCACCCGAAGGCCGTATCAACATCACCCGCCACGCTGAGCAGATGCTCATCGCTGGCAGAGGCCAGGCGCATGAAGCTCAGCACGTTCTGTGATGCTGCCGTGTTGATCTTATCCTGCACCATGCCGGACTGGATCGCGACATCGAAACCACTCTGCGAGCCCTTATCAAAGCCTTTGCTGTAGCTGTAGTCATACGCCAGAACACAAAGCCCCACGCACGCAGCAGCAGCCAGTCCCACGCCGGTCCACAGAACCCAGGGACGGAACTCGAGTTCCTCCTCTGCCCCAGGGGCAGAGAGGTTCTCTTTGTCATTCTCCTCCATCGGCGATGACTCCGCGTCAGGCATTTATCTGGTCGAGATGGAATGCGCTGTGTACCACGCGGGCAGCCTGCTCAATGTCGCCAGCTTCCACGGTCGTGGAAATGCGGATTTCAGAGGTGGCAATCATGCCGGTAGCAATGCCGGCATCGGCCAGGGACTGGAACACCGTGGCTGCCACACCCGTGTGGGAACGCATACCCACGCCCACAACGGAAAGCTTGGCAAGGCCGGCTTCTGTCTCCAGGCGGGCAGTCTCGCCAAGCTGGGGAAGCACCTTCTTCAGCGCAGCCTGGGCAGCACCCAGGTCGCTCATGTTCATGGTGAAGGACTGGCGAGCCTGGCCGTCATGAGCCGTGTTGGCCACAATCATATCCACGTTAATCTCAGCATCGGAAAGAGCGGAGAGAATGATGGCGGTGTAGGCCACGGGAGCGGTGATGCCCGAAACAGTAACGCGGGCCTGGTTGCGTTCGATTGAGACGCCTCGCACGGCGAGGGACTCCATAGCGGAAGTTTCTTCTTGCACGATAGTACCGGGGTTGTTGTTCATGGAATTGCGGACTTCGAACACGACGCCGAACTTCTTGGCGAATTCGACAGAGCGTGCCTGCATCACTTTGGAACCGCTGGAGGCCATCTCCAGCATTTCTTCATAGGAGAGTACGGAAATCTTGCGGGCATCTTTCACCACACGCGGGTCGCAGGTGTACACGCCGTCCACATCGGTGAAGATCTGGCACAAATCGGCATTCACAGCGGCGGCCATGGCAATGGCGGAAAGGTCAGAACCTCCACGGCCCAGCGTGTGAATCGTGCCATCCACGGTCACGCCCTGGAAACCGGCACACACCACGATGTAGTCATTGTCCAGCGCCTCCAGCACACGCTTCGGGTCGATGGAGTGGATGCGGCCGCGGGTGTGAGAGCCATAGGTGCACACACCAGCCTGCTGGCCAGTGAAGCTCATGGCCTTGTAGCCCATATCGGTGATAGCCATGCAGAGCAGCGCGATGCTCTGCTGCTCACCAGTGGCCAGCAGCATGTCCAGCTCGCGCTCGGGCGGGTTGTCCATCACTTCATGCGCCAGGCCGATGAGTTTGTCGGTCACGCCGCTCATGGCAGAGATGACTGCCATAATCTTGTTACCCTCATTCTTCACCTCGATGAGGCGGCGGGCAACATTGCGGATGCGGTCGATGGTGCCCACGGAAGAGCCACCGTATTTCTGTACGATAAGAGCCATAGTTGGTCTGAATTAGGAGTTAAAGGTTTCGATGCGGAACACTGCGGGATGCGGTTCAATGCATCCGGTTGAGACAATTTCCTTGAGGGCGTTCTTGAGGTTCCCCCAGGCGCAGGCATGCAGGGTGAACACCAGGTCATTCTGCACGTTTTCGGCGTCTTCTTCCTCATGCGGCGTGGAGGAAGTAGAGGAAATGCTGATATCGTGCTTCGCCAGCACCTGTGCAATCGTGGCAATCACGCCGGAACGGCGGCTCGGCACCAGGAAACGCACATAATACGGCGTGACGGTGTCCTCCTGCGGCATGATTTCCAGCGTCTTGGTGTACGGGTGGAATCCCGTGTGGAACTCCGGGTGGTGCAAATCGCGCATGGCCATCACAATATCGCCGATAACGGCGCTGGCCGTCGGGTTCTTGCCGGCGCCGCGGCCATAGAAAATGGTTTCACCCACGATATCACCCTTCACGGCAATGGCATTGAACACGCCGTTCACATTGGCCAGCAGGTGCTCACGCGGCACAAAACTGGGCTGCACGCGCAGTTCAAGGGCATCGGTATCTGCGTGCTGCTTGATGACCACCAGCAGCTTGATGGTGTAGCCCATCTGGTGCGCAAAGCGGAAGTCGGTGGCCGTCACGCGCTCAATGCCGTACACGGAAATCTTTTCCGGCGAAATCGGCGTACCATAGGCCAGCATGGCCAGGATGAGCGCCTTGTGCGCGGCATCCCAGCCGTTGATATCCAGCGAAGGGTCAGCCTCGGCAAATCCCTTGGCCTGTGCGCGGGCCAGCGCGGTTTCAAAGGAAACGCCCTTGCGCTCCATGGAGGAAAGGATGTAATTACTTGTGCCGTTGATAATACCGGCAATACTCTCCACATTATTGCAGATAAGCGAGTTCTGCAAGCTCTGAATAATCGGGATACCACCGCCGCAGGAGGCCTCGAAGTACAAGGGCACGCCCTTGCTGGCAGAAAGCTGGAACAACTCGCTGCCGTGCTCTGCGAGCAGCGCCTTGTTACCCGTCACCACCGGCTTGCCGGCTTTCAGCGCGCTGGTCACCAGCTCGTAGGCCTCTGTTGTTCCACCAATCAGCTCAATGATGATATCAATCTCCGGGTCATTCACCAGCTCACGCCAATCATTCGTCAGCATCTGCGGGTCAATCTCCACCTCGCGAACGCGCTCCATGTTCCGCACAGCCACTTTCTTGACCGCATACTTCATCTGCGCGCGCGCCTCAAGCAATTCATGATTGCGACACAGCGTCTCAAACACACCGGTACCCACGGTACCAAGCCCTGCAAGACCAAGTTGGAGCGGTTTATCTGTCATTTGCGGGCGCAATTTTACACCAAATCCCACCTCACCACAAGACAATATTATGCCCGCATTTGATTTTGTCACATCGCGAGGTTCGCAGAGTATGGCTTTCCCCCTGGTCATCATTCCGCCTTATCTGCTCCATTTCCCTTCCGGCGTTCAGCTTCAAGCATTTGCCAGACTTCATGAGCCACATCAGGGTCCGCTTCAAAAATATCCTTTCCTTCCGCATTGCGGGCGTAAATGTCCACCCCGTATTTCAGCAACACCTTAAGCGGTTCAGCCTCGGTATACCTCCCGCTTGTTGCACGAAACAACAGGGGCGTTCCTTCGGAATCCTTGCTATCGGGTGAACCACCGTGCTTCAGCAGCATCTCCAGAGCGATGGCATCACGCGCCGCGCAGAAGATGAATGATTCGCCACTTTCCTCATCACTGCCATGCGGATTCGCACCAGCTTCCAGCAACAAGCGGAGGCATTCTGCATCAATGTGATAGTAGCCGTCATAATCCGTTTCTGCAAAGCAAAGCTGCATGGGCGTTATACCGCTGTCATTCCGGGCATCCGCATGTGCACCAGCCTGAAGCAGAAGCCCGGCCAGCTCTTCATTCCGACTCGCCACCGCCCAGTGTAACAAGGTGTAACCATGCGGCCCCCTGGCACTCACATCAGCACCTCCGGCAAGGAGCCGCTTCACCTCCGCGATGTTGTGCAGCAACACAGCGTCCTCCAAGGCATTGCCCGTCGTCCCGCCGGCTCTGGCTATCCCGGCAGGACAGCTTCCCGACTCTGCTGCGTAATGCATGGCCGTGAGGCCTCGATTATCGCGGGCGTTCAATTCAGGCTTGAATTCTGTCAGGAAGCAGTGCAGCGTATCATTGCCGGCAGCACCCAGCATCAGCGGTGTGGCGCCATTCTTATTGCGGGCGTTCATATCCGCCCCAGCCTTCACCAGATGGCGAACCACGTTTTCACAGTCAGTCCCCTGCAGGAAATAATGGAGAGCCGTATTACCATCAGCATCAGCAGCATTCGGGTCTGCCCCTGCCTCCAGCAGCTGCAGGACGGTATTCTCTACCTGCCACATATTTGCCTGCCAGGGAGTTGCGTCATTCCGGCGCGCAATATGATGACAAACGCTGATAATGACAGGAAACCCCTCATTGTTGTGGGCGTACACATCAGCCCCGGCATCCAGCAAAACGCGGGTTGTTGCCCCGGCGGAACAATGCAAGGGAGTATTGCCCTCCTTGTCGCGGGCGTGAATGCTGCCACCATGTTGCAGAGCCGCTTCCAGTATCAACGTTCCGGTATTTCCGCTCTTGTATCGGCAAAGCGAAAGAGCGTTGAAAACAAATGAATTGCCGAATTTGTCCGGGATATTCGGGTTTGCCCCGGCTTCCAGGGCTTTCTTCATTTGTAAAATAAGTTCGCGCTGTCCCTTGGCATGATACGCAGTGCTGCACTTCGAGACCAGCGAGTGCAACAGCCCCGTGGCATGAGCACGCTCCGGCTCACCTGCTGCCATTGTTGCCAGGCGAGCATAATTGTAATCCCCACACCAGGCATTATCGCGCGCATAGTCAGCGGCGGTTTTGCCTTGAGCATCGCAACGCGTTATATCTGCCCCGGCCTCCAGCAGCTGGATGAAGATATCATTCTGGTGAGCCTGCGCATGCACCATCAGCGGCGTAACACCCTGATGATTGGCCGCATTCACATCAGCCCCGGCTGCAATGAGTTCCGATAAGGAAAGACCGGTTTTCCGCATCAGCTCGCACGAATGCAGCAGCGTATTCCCCAGGGCATCGCGCACGTTGATATCACACCCGGCATCAAGCAGTTGCAGAAAAGCGCAGGACGAGCCTTTCTGCCCGGAGCTGCGGCTCAAATAGCGATGCAACGGCGGCAATCCCTCCTTATTGAGTTTAGTCACGTCGCCCCCTGCCTTACGCAACATCGACACCAACACCGGTTGATACACCGCTTTGTGAAGGGGCGTATCCCCTGCTTCATCCTGAGCATCCGGGTCGGCTCCGGTTTCCAGCAGCAATTCAACAAGCTCAATGTCACTCAAGCTGATTTCTTTCGTTCCACAACTCTCAATAGCAATATGCAGCGGCGTGCGCCCACCATACGCTTTCAGGTTCGGGTCTGCTCCAGCCTCCAGCAACAGGCGCACATACTCAACATTATCATAGCGGGCAGCGGATCTTGCCGCTACGGTCAGAGCGGTTACTGTATCCCCCTCCGAAAATGCATGGATATGGTTCACATCTGCTCCTGCCGCCAGGAGCCATTCTAACCGCTCGGCGTTCTTCTTGTCGGGCCCCATCCTGGCCAGCGTCTCATTGTATTTCTCCGGGTTAATGTTGAGCCTCGCCAGTTGCTGCGCCGGCGTGAGTTCCTGCCCAACCAATTCAGCCCGGGAGGGCGCGGAGAAAAGCATAAAAGCAAAGAGAAGAATAGGTAGATGGTTCAT
>JAFYRS010000012.1 GCA_017546845.1 Akkermansia sp. | reverse complement strand
TTTTTTTTTTGATTTACGCAACATGTTGATGTTTGTTGTTGTGGATGCCAATATATTGTATGTTGGCCGTAATGGTTTCATGTCATTTATGATAATAATAAGGCTTGAAAACGTGGGGCAGAGGTGTACAATGAAAGCGTTCTTCCCATAAAAGCTAGAAAAACAGCGTTATGCCCGCATCTACATCGCCAGTTCATTTCCGTATCAGACCGACTTGCGTACGGCACAGTTGGTTGCCGTACTTCCTTGCCGCCCTGGGGGCTGGTTCCGCCCTGGCAGATGAGGAACTGCTGCGTTACTGGTGGGTGCTGCCGGATGCCCCTGCGGAAAAGACTCCCCGGGTGATTCGCGTCCTGGGAGAAAAGGGAGAGCGTTATGAAGAGGTATATGCTGCAGAAACGCGGGCAGAGTTGAAATCACAGCCTGCGATTCTGAGAGCGAGACTTGCCCGCCAGGCCGCGCTGCGTAAGGATGCGATGGAGCTGGCCCGGCAACTGCGGGAATCTGGTAAGAGTCCGCTTGTTGCCTATGAAGAGGCCTGGACCCGCGTGTTTGCAGAAAACAGGTTGTCTGCAGCTGGCCTCACACTCTCCAGCTGGCTGGAGGAGGCGCTTGCCCGCATGGCCGGGGGGCAGAAACTGACAGAGGAAGAGCAACAACGCATTCTGGAAGCACTGCTGGCGGATGAGGACAGCCTGGAAGGCGAAACCGGGCAGGAGCTCCTTCGCCGTCTGGCTGATTATCTGCTTTCCCAGGGCTATGGCATTTTTGATATTCCGAACGTGAACGATGAGCTGATGCAGCGCTTTGCTGAAGCCATGCGGCACATGGGGAATGGAGTCGCCGCCTATCGCGATGCCTTGTTCAAGACCCATCGCGACCGTATTATGTTCCACTCGCTGACTGGCTATCAGGCACCCTGGGGGGCGGGCATGGGCAGAGGCCTTTATTACCGCCAGAAGCCGAAACAGGTGGGTACCACGGTATCCAGCGGAAATACCCAGCTTTTGCTCTCACCGGGAGAAAACCCGACGTTCACCGCACCGGGGTTGAATGACCTGCCTGGTTCTGTTACGGATTTCCTGGCCACCGCTCCGACCACCAGGGGGGAGAAGACTGAGGAAGAAAACGATGAAGAAAAAGAGGATGAATATCAGGAGCAGGAGGAGCAGGTGACTTCCTCCCTCCCGCCGCTGTTGAGCACCTTCTCCCTGCGCTCCGTGAATCCGGTTCCCGTGGTCGTAACGGAAGACGAGACTCCGGGGGACGGCGGCTCTGGCCGCGAAGGAGTCCTGCGCTGGGATTCCACAGCCGGTGAGCCTGCTGTCTGGGATACGGAGCAGGCAACAGCCTGGGTTGATGGTAACGGCGCGGAAACGCCTTACACTGCGGGTGGCTCTGTCGAATTCGGCAATGGTGAAGATTTGAACAAATCGGTGCAGGTAGCCGATGCCGGTGTGGTGGCCGGGGCGGTTGCCATTACCGGAAGCGGTTATCATTTCTCTGGTGGAAACATCAAGGTGACGGAGAGCCTGAGTGTGACCGGGGCTGCCGGTTTTGACAGCACGCTGGACGTAGGTGCCAACCGCATTCAGGGTGGTACTCTGGAGAATGTGCAGATGCAGATTACCGGAGAAATCAGCCGTCCCGTTACCGGGGATACCGTAACCGTACACAACCTTATCACCTCTGCCGATGGAACTCATGCCGCTGTGCTGACAGATGTGGCGCTTTATGCCGGTACTGCCTCGGAATATGCCACCTTGCATAACATAGCATTCGACGGGACTAGCAAGCTCATGGGGTATGTCACCTTTGAGAAAATCCAGGCTCCGGGAAAAATAAGTGTGGTTGACGGTGGTGAGCTCACTCTGGAGAACCTTACCTTTGACCTGCGTGGTCTGGCCATGGGTACAAAAACACTCATTGCCGGCGGAAACGCCGATACACTGAAAAACTGGGATGCGGAGCATGTACAGTTTGTTTACAGCGGCGTACAGGTGAACAGTGCCGCTGTGGATCTTACCCAAGGCGAAGGTGTGCTTGTTCTTTCCTTTGATCACGAGGGTAATCTGTACTGGACTGGTGCTACCGATAAAATGTGGGACACCAGTTCTGCAAACTGGAGCAGCTCTGCCACTTCCGGTGCCACATCTGAGGCGTTTTCTGCTCTTTCCAACGTCTATTTTGGCGACGGCGGAAATGCCGCTAACCGGGTGATAACTGTTACGCAGGATATGGTGGTGGCAAAATTGGGCGTGACTGCTGGCGGTTACAGCTTCAGCGGTGCGCGTGTGGCTGTGCTGGGGGATGCTACCCTCAATCCCGGAGCGGGAGCTGTCACGTTCAACGGCCAGCTTGTGGTGCAGGGGAACCTGACAACTGGAGGCGATGGCTCGGTCTCGTTGCTGGGCGCTACTCACATTGTTGGGAGTGCTACGTTCAGCAGCCTCACCACCACCATTGCCGGGGATATGATCGTGGACGGCAAGCTGAACGTGACCTCCGGAAACCTCAAAATCTCCGGCAATGTGGAGGCGGAGGAAATGGAGTTTGTGGTGAATTCCGATGCTGCGTCCGTGGAGGTTTCCGGTAATCTGACGGTGGGAACTGAGGATGACGATGTCGGTAAGATTACCATCGGCGGCGCTGCGAAGCAGCAGTTCACCGGCACGGTAACCGCCAAAGACCTAACCGTCAAAGGGGGTGATGTATATTTCAGCAGACTTCAGGTAGACTACCTCACGGTGGGTAAGGATGCAACGGTGCATGTGCAGACCTCGTCTAATTCCGGGGCTGTGTCTTCTTCCGTTTTCCCGGAGATTGATTTATCCGGCACGCTGGCGTTGGATGCCCCTGGTGGTGCCACCTATAATCACAAGTACGATGTGCATGTGCAGGACGATGCGGCCAGGCTGGTTTTCGGTACCGGCAGCACCATCGAGGACCTGCAGATTGTCGGTATGGTGGATAACTCCGGTTCATCCGCTTACACGGATTTGCTTATCGAAGCGATGTCCCGCTCCGCCACGGTGACATCGATGAAGGATTTGGGCACCTTGACGGTAAATACCGGTTCACTGACGGTGCAGAATGCTCAGGGCGCGGTGCATGGGGACTTGATTCTGGATAAAGGCAAGCTGAAACTGGGTGCTGGTTCGGATAATATCATGGCTTCCGATTCCGGTGCCGTTTATCTGCAGTATGGCAGCAGTCTGGATATCGGCTCGACCACCCAGACCTTGTATGCCAGAAATGAAGCAGAATCTCTTTCCCTCTCAGGCGCTTCCTCCATCACGGGTGGGGCGGAAGGCTCCGGCCTGGTGCTTGGTAACGGAGTTTGCGTGAACTATGCGGATGCTGGCAATAGCATCGAGGCTGGGATGTCAGTGGCGCAGGATGCAACGGTGAGCCTGGAATCTACCCAGGCCGGCAGCTCGCTGGAGATAGCCGGCCTCATCTCCGGCAGTGGAACACTTGACCTCACCGGGCCGGGCTCGGTGGTGATTTCCGGTGCTAATGCCGGCTTTACCGGCAAGGTGATAGTGGAGCAAGGCGCTACTCTGACCCTGCAGAATACAGATAGCCTGTCGAGTGCCAGTGTAGTCCTGAATCCCGGTGGTACCCTGAACTTGGACGCACCCGGTGTGGTCAACCTCAAGGCGCTTACCTTGCAGAGCGGTTCGACTCTTGCCATTTCCTCTATCGTTGGCACGAATGATGCCTCCTCTGCGGATGCGGTGCTCAATATTAAGGATGGTTCCCTCAAGTTGGATAATGTAGTGCTGAATCTTAACTTCTCTCAGGAGCTGAAGACGATGACCACTTACAACCTCATGACCGGGGTGACGGACATCGGCAAGCTCAGCTTCAACGTGATTCACAATGGTGTGGCATTGGATGACTCCCAGTACAAGATCCGCCATGATGCCGCAACCGACCTGCTTTACCTGGACACCATGATGGGTAATGTGTGGGATGGCGATTCCGGCTCGGAGACCGGATACTGGTCAAAAACCAACACGGATAATAACTGGACCACCGGCAATGGAAACGAATATGGTAATTACAATGAAGACGGCGAGTATAAGGCTGCTATCTTCGGTGACCTGAATGCGGAGACCAGTAATGTATGCCTGTCCGGTAATGTGGAGCCCGGTGATATTTATTTCACGGCGGAGAGTACCGTGTATACGCTTTCTGATGAGGCTGGTGGTTCTCTGGCTGCCGGTACCCATATCCACAAGCTTGATGAGGCTGATGTTACATTGGCGCTGGGCAACAATGCCACCCTGGGTGCCGCTCTGGGGAATGTCGATATTCAGGAAGGCAATCTCATTCTGAGCAAGGCTCTTGCGGTGAATGGGTCGGTAACCGTTGACGCTGGGGCCAAACTTGAGGTGAAACCCGGCACCGATGGACTCATCCTGGCTAACTACAAGGCATCCTCTAATGACGCTAACGAATCTGCTACGCTCATTGGCGTGACAATGGATGCCGCCGGTATCAGAGGCTCGTATGTTAAAGAGTTCAATGCAGAAAATCTGCTGGTTCAGGGGACTGCTCATCTGTCAGATCTTAACCTCAATAATTTTACGGCGAAGGACGACGTGACCTTGTCAAACGTGACCTTGTCTTCTTCTGGTCTTCTGAAGGATGTGACAATCGGCCAGGGGGTTACGGTGCTTGAGTCCAGTTCCTACACTCTTTCCGGAAATATTGTATTTGAGGATACTCTCATCAACAAGGGTACGGTCACGCTGAAAGACATAACCAGCGTTGAAATAGGTAAGATAACACCTACCGCTGGAGCCGCCGCCGGCGAATACACTTATCGATTAATTGCTTATGATAAGGAGGATGTTAATAGTATCACTAATGTAGAGTTGGGTGAGGGTCAAACGTTTACAAAAGACAGTGTTTATATCAACGGTGTAAGCCTGGGTGACGCTTTGCAGGGTACTTTCTTTACAGATTTTAAGTATGCTGGGAATGGCTACTTTACGTTGAGTATCCCTGATGGGTCAGTTGGTATACCGCAGTGGGATGAGCGCTGGGGCAAGACTGAGAAAGCCCCGTCTTTCTCCCGCATTTATGCCGAGACTATTATTAAGCCTTCCGATTCAGAGACAGATAAGCGGTACGCCCATTTTGGGATGGCAGCGGGTAAGGGTGCTGAGGAGAATTATTACCATTACGAATCTATTGTAGAATGGAATACAGCCTTAAAGGTTAATTACGGGAACGCTATTGTGGTGACTCTGTCCTCTGATGCAAAGGGCGATCTTGCCGTTGGCGGTCGCGTTATGGAAGATTATGTTACCGGTGCCGTTAATTGGGGGGCTTGGGCGCATAATGTTGAGGTGTGGGTAGATGACCACTCCAAAATCAGGTCCATTGTTGGTGGATTAGACAATGGCATGTACAATAATGTGTGGGGACTGGATACATCGGCTTATCAGGCTGCCGCAACCCATGTGCTGGTGGACGCTAAATATGATGAAGACAAAAGCTCTCTAGACGTTGGTGACTGGAGAACCTGGGATAAGACGTATATCATTGCTGGGTCTCGCTGGTGTAATCAGTATGCCGAGAGTTTTGTGACGGTGAAGTCGGGTGAGATTTACAATGTTTTCGGCGCATCGTGCGGTGGGCATTACAGTGGTGCGTGCTATGAGTATGAAGACCCTGACCATGAAGACCCTGACCACGATAAGTGCCTGATCACGCCTGACTGTTATGAAAAGGACTGGTATAACTGGTTAGCTGGTGGAACACAGACCGGTACCTCACATGTTTTCATAGATGGCGGAAGAATTGGTGAAATCTTTGCCGCTGGCAATTTCTGTACCCTTAATGTGGGTAAGGGCAATCGCGCCGTGGAAATGGTGATTACCGGCGGGACAATCGGCGGACATCAGCTGCGTGTTTTCGGCGGTGGAAATCGCGGCGAAATCACGGGTGATATTTATGTGCGAATGGAGGGCAATGCCCAGATTAAATCCCGACTGGTAGGTGGCTCGAATGTCGGTACGGTGAACGGTAATATTGTGCTTGACCTCATCAGCGGTGAAGCGTTCAGAGTAGATGCTGCAGGTCTGGGATGGGAATACGAAAATGGGATTATCGAATCAGCCACAATGGACGGTGAGGTTCTGGTGAACCTGTATAGAGCCTTTGAGCTGGGTATAGGTGAAGAGCTTGATCTTAGAAGCGGTATTTATGGCGGCAAGGAGACGACGAACTATGTCAATCTTGATGGGAAGGTACAGTGTACAAGTACACTTCATTTTGCGGAAAGCGGCAAATATGAGTTAGGTTACCAGGATTCTGATGGTAGGGCGACCACAAAGTCCCACTATGTGACCGGTTTTGACGTATTTTCCCTGGAAGATAAGGCTCATGCTGTGCTGGCTCTCGAGTATTTTGATATTAACATGCAGCCTGAGGACCCTGACGATAAAAGGAATCCTGATACACTCATAATCCAGGGCAAGGGTGTAGTGGAGGTGATTGGGCGCGGTGCGAACTTCGAGCGAGATATTGAGCTTCGGACTGCTAACCCGGATGAGACAGATGCTTCGCTTCAGAAAGGCGCTACGCTATGGATTTCAACCTGTGATATCGGCACGGTCGGTAATGGTGATGTCCGCACCATTACCGCGACGGATGGCACGACCGTCGATTTCACCGGGTTCTCGATAACGGGGCTGGATCCGGCTACTCCCGGCAAGGCGGGGTTGGACTTCAATGTGAAGATTTGCGGCAATGGCGTGGATGGCAAGGGTGCACTCTACATGGGGGAAAGCACGCAGACCGCGAAGGACACAAATTCCGAGGTTAACGAAATTTTCCTTCCGCGTGTGGAGCTTACCGATAGTGCCTCTGTGAAAGTAGTGGCACAGGAGGCTCTTTACATGGATTCCATAAAGCTGGCGGGGCATACCTTCACCAAGCTGGGCGCGGGCGATTTCATTACCCGCACGCTGGAGGAGGAGACGGAGGCGGATGTGCCGCCCGGCACGATACTGGTGCAGCAGGGGTCTTTTGGGTTTGCCCAGGGAGACACCGCCGCCGAGACGGATGTGGTGCTGGCAGACGGTGCAGAACTGAAACTGAACGCCACTGGACTGGACGCGTCCGACCTGACGCTGCGCTCGTTGAGCGGTGCCGGTATGGTGAATCTGAACGGCAGCACGCTGACGCTGAAAACGGTAGAAGGTTCTGCCTATTCTGAAAAATACATGGATGAGAAGCAGTCCTATGACCAGTTCACGGGCTCGACCGGCTATGGTTATGCGGTATTCAGCGGCTTGATCAACGACGGTAAGGGTATCGGCAGTCTTGTGAAGGACGGCTCCGGGGTACTCTATATCTCCGGCAGCAGCAACTCCTACACCGGTGGCACCCTGTTGAAGGCGGGGCGTCTCTACCTGTTGGGAACCAGTGAGCAGTCAACATCCTCTGATGATACGGTTGCGGTAGCCTCCGGTGTGGTCGGCACGGGAATAATCAAATGGGATGGTACTGGAACCGAGCTTTATCTGGGGCATGGCACCCATATCTACAACAATGGTACGGCGAGTGGGCAGGGCGCAGTCATGACCATCGGCGTGGAAGGCGCGCTCATGGGCTCGCTGAAAGCCTTTGTCGGCGTTCACAGCCGCCCGGAGAATGAGTCCGGCGAAATTAAATATGTGACCATGGGGGGCGAGGATTATGTGGAAATTGATACACATAACCTGAAGTCCATAGCCGTGGATGCCATGTATGCCGACGGCACGACCTATGAGGCCAATGCGGACATTGACCGCAATAAGATGCTGCTGGTGAAGGAGAGTGACTGGGCGACGGCGAAGGACAAGCCTGTGACCTGCCTTTCCGCTTCCAGTTACAATGAGGCAACCTATTCCGGCGTGCTTTCAGGCGCTGCTGGGTTGCACAAGGTGGGCCTGGGTACGCTGGATCTTGACCAGACGAACACCTACACTGGCAAAACGGAGGTAGCAGAGGGCTCGCTCCGCCTGCGTGGCTGGGGCACCGTGGGCTCCGATGTGGTTCAGGTGAAGGCCGCTTCTTCGTTGATGCTTGCCTATACAGGTAGTTATGATGATGAAATAAGCAGTCTGCCTGAAACAAGCAGCCTGGCCAACAATATTAACCTTTCCGGAACTGGCGATGCGCAGTGGACAACGCACGATTCAACCAGTTGCCAGACGGCGGCACTTATTTCTGCTGTGGGACAAGAGGTCACCTTCACTCTGAGTGGCAACATTGAGGGCGATGGCGGTGTGCTGCATTCTGGCAAGGGTACCCTGGTGCTCAATGGTGATTCCAAATATAAGGGTGGCACCGTCATCACGCGTGGTGTGGTGGAGGTGCAGAGCGCTGAGGGCCTGGGGGCTACGGCTGAGGGGCAAAGCGCGGTTGTGCTCAACGCGGCGGCTGATCTGCACCTTACTGTAGAGGACTCGGCCTCCACGGAGAAACAGCTGGTCACGAAGTTAGCCTCTGTGGGGGATGATATTCAGGGTGATGTCCGCGTTACCGGCAACAAGAACGCCACTGAGCGCGTGCTGCACATGGCGGACAATGGCTACAACGCCGCCTCTACTACACTGGACGAAAAGGGTACCTTCCTGCTTTGTGGTACGCCCATCGATGGAGCGGGGATTCACTCTCACTCCGCAGAGCTTACCGGCAGCGGCACCGTGGTGGTGTCCGATGCCACGGGCTCGGGAACAACGGCCACTTTTGATTCCATGGTGGATTATACCGGTGACTTCCGGGTAGAGGGTGATAAGGCAGCCATTCAGGTGAAGACGGGTTCGTTCATTGATGGCAGCATCAATGTGGCTGGTCAGCAGGCCTCCGTCAATATCGGCGGTAATGTATCCATTGCTGCCGGCGAATCGCTGCACCTGCGCTCTACTGGTGTGGTGCCTGCTCTGGCTGAGGGGGGCGCTCCTTCCCATGGTACTGGGGCGGCTCTTATTTCGGATGGCGCGGTGAGCGTGGCGGCGGGGGCTGTCCTTTCCGTGAGCCAGAGCAAGACGGATTATGCCTATAACCTCAACGATTTGAAGGAGGTTACCTCTCTTACTCCGGAGGATGTGACGCTTTCCAACGCCGCCCAGGTTGTCAGCGAGTTCACTCCGGTTGGTAGTGGTGTTCCGGATTATCGGGAACAATTCAATACCAATGTCGCCATCAACCAGCAGGCTGCTGGTGCGGTAAAGGCGGCTGGCGGGCTTACAATGACCGGTGGTGCTTCCTATGAGGCAAACCAGGCGCATATCAGCCTGATGGGCGGCTCCCTGACCTTCGACACCTTGCAGAATAACCAGATAACGTACAAAACGACGCTGGATGTGCCGGTGGGGGCTCAGGTGGTGCTCTTCAGCGATGTGCGCAGCGTCACATTCGGCTATGGGGATGAGAGAATCGTCGCCTCCGCCGATTCAGGTGTCTACTATACCAGGGCAGACCGCTATCTTACCGGCAGTGAATACATTAACTCGGATACGGTGCTGGTGTATGACTCAGAGGCAGGGGTGGTCTATCTGCAACTGATACCGGCACTGGTGCCCGAACCTGCCACCACAACGCTGAGCCTGCTGGCCCTTACCTCGATGCTGGCTCGCCGCCGCCGTCGTGCCTGAACAGAAGAAGGAAACGCCGGGGACTACTGAGCCTGTGGAGCGGAGCCTGTTACCCGATTGACAAAATCGGGCCAGGCTTGCTCGTAAATCCAGGAATTGTGGTCGGAACGGCGCAGGCGGGTGAAGCCGTAGCGTGCGGAGAAGGCGCAGCCTTCGGCCGTCACGTTATCGGTAATCACTCCTGCGCAGGGCAGGGCTGCATAGGGCTGTACCGCCGCCTGCAACAGTTGCCGTGTGAGCCCCTGCCGGCGGTATTGCCTGTCTACCAGAATGCAGCTCAGAAACATGTGCAGTGGCTGCGCTGAAAGCGGGGCTATGTGTTCCATCTCCAGGAAATGGTCGTTGAATGTACCTGCGCGCAGCGCGGCGTAGATTTCCGGCAGCACGGGGAAGAGGTTGACAAAGCCGACCACTTGCCCGCCGCACTCTGCCGCCACGGTGCTGTGCGGGTGGTGCAGATACCAGCGTTGTGATTCCTCCGGCGGGGTGATGAATTCCGCATCGTAAAACTGCAGCTCCAGCGCTTCCATGTCGTAGAAGTGCTGCAGAGTCAGCTGCGGAATGATGCGGATGTGCGGCTGGGTGTCTCTGTTCTGCATGCGGAATCCTGTCTAGTATAACGCCTTTTCTCCCGCTGGCAAGGCTGATGCTGAGGTAAAGGAACACAGTCAGCGGCCCCGCGGAAGAAAAGCGGCATGGTTTAATGCGTGCAGTCGGCAAAGCCGTTCCCGCGGAAAATGCTGCGCACCTTGTCGGTGAGCTCCGGGGCGGGCGGCTCCAGCTCCATAAGCGGATATTCGAGCCCGAGTTCACCCCATTTGAACTTGCCCATCTGGTGGAAGGGCAGCACATCCACCCGCTGCACATTGCCCAGCCCGGCGGCATAGCGCGCCAGGGCGGTAATGTCATCCAGCTGGTCGGTGAGCCCCGGCACCAGCACATAGCGCAGCCACATGGGGATGCCGCGCGCGGCGAGCTTCTCGGCAAAATCGAGTGTGGGTTGCAGTGGCTGGCCGGTCACCCGCTTGTATTGCTCCGGGTTCCAGGCTTTGATATCCAGCAGCACCAGGTCGGTATCGGCCAGCATGGCATCATCCGCATTGCAGCCCAGGTGGCCGGAGGTATCGATGCAGGTATGCAGCCCCATTTCCTTGCAGCCGCGCAGCAGTGCGCGCGTGAAATCCGGCTGGAAAAGCGGGTCGCCGCCGCTGATAGTCACCCCGCCTTTTGCTGTTTTGAGAAACGAGGCATAGCGGCTGATTTCCTCCAGCACATCCTCCACCGTGCGTTCCTTACCCCGGCGCTTGAATGAGGTGTCCGGGTTGTGGCAGTACTGGCAGCGCAGGCTGCACCCGGACAGAAATACAATGAAGCGGATGCCCGGTCCATCGACCGTGCCGCAGGATTCAACCGAATGCACAAGACCAGATACAGAGGCTGCTGTCATGCCCGCATGTTAGCACAGATTGGAACGATTATCAACTCAATAGCAGTGATGTTGGTTACTTCAATTGCGCGATGGTATAGGTGAGCACTCTGGCATGGTGTCCAAAGGGGCAGGAACTGAGAGAAGAGGCGGGACTGAAAGTCCCGTGGTGCGATGGGGATGTGAGTTTGTCGATTTTCAAGCTTGAATGGGCTTGGTGGTGGTATTATAGTGTGGGTATATGAGGCCGCGCTTTTTTCAGCATTCGCTGCGGAATAGAAATATCAATTACCGCCATGGGCGATTTTTTGTGACGATTCAGGTTGAGCACAATAAGTCGCTGCTGGGGGCAATTGTGGGGGCGCGGAGTGTGTTGAATGAGCTGGGGGAAGGGGTGAAAGCAGTGCTGGAAGGGCTGCCGCTGAAGTATGCAGAGCTGGAGCTGGGGGAGTATGTGATTATGCCTAACCATATTCACGCTATTTTTGATATCAAGCCCCGGATGACGAATAAGGAAAATCATCTGGGATTCCTGGTGGGGCGGTTCAAGGGGGCAAGCGCGTTTCTATACGGCAAATTGAAGCGTGCGGGGTGGGTGGCTGATATCGGGGTCCACCTCTGGAAGCTTGATTATTGGGATGATTTGATTTCATGTGATGAGGAGTACCGGGGCTATGAACGCTATATCCGCAATAATCCGGGGAATTGGACGCGCGACCGCTGGGGGGCTGTGACTCAGTATATGCTGGGTGAGGCTGCGCTGCTGGATTGCCCGAAGCTGGCTTTTGTGGCATCGCAGGGGTATGGTGCTACAGATTTTTCGCCCCGGCGAATATCTTTGTCGGAGCATGGGACTTTCTTGTCACGGCGCAGCCGCCAGGCGGAGACGGAAGTCCCACTTACCACAGAGGCGGTTCTTATCTCCACCTTTACCAGTGCTCAGGAACGGGCGGTGCTGCGGCGTGCCCTGGCTGATAAGCGGCGGCTCATTCACGTTTGCCCGCAGGGTATTCCTGCGGTAGAGTCGCTTTCAGAGGCACAGCGGCTTGCTTTGGCGGAAGGGCGGTTATTGTTCATTTCACCGCAGCCTGGTGGCTCGCAGCTGAACAAGAAGGTGGCTACCTGGTGCAATGAATATGTGCTCCGGCAGGCGGGGGAAATATGGGTGGGTGATATTTCGCCCAATGGGATGCTGAAAGTGCTGATTGACAACCTGCAGCAGGAAGACCGGGACTGAATCAGCCCGGGCTTCCGTGATTTGTTTTAGCAGGGGACTATCCTTGCTTTCACTCCCTGCGGACAGGAAAGGAGGGAGACGGTGATGGCGGATTCGGGGAGGCCGAGGGCATCGGCCACATGTTCGCGGTAGGCGGTCATCTGGGCTGTGTATTCCTTCTTCAGCGCATCGTACGATTCCTTTTTGTCGGGGGCGAGCTGGTTGGTCTTGAAGTCGATGATGTGGGCGGCTGTCGCTTTGCCTTGGGTGTCGACGGTGATTACGAGTCGGTCGATGGTGCCGGAAAGCCATTCGTCTTTATCCGTGATGGCTTCGATGGGCTGTTCGTTGTATACCTCCTGGCCGGGTTTGCAGGTGAAGAGCGCGGCGATTTCCGGCTGTTGCAGGGCGTTGGCAACGACTTGCTGAGCCGGTGTCTGTGGCGATGAAAGCCAGTCAGGAAGACTCTCCTGCATCCAGGTAATCTGTTCCCATGCGGCGTGTACCCTGGTGCCGAAGTCGGCAGCGTTTGAATCACCGCTGCCCAGCTGCCCTGCTGGCTTTTCAGGCGCGGTTTCATCGCTCATGGATGAGGGGGATATGCGCTTTCGGTCACGACGGGCTTCTCCTAGGGGGCGTGGTGACTGTCCGGGGGCTGAATCTGGCATCTGCGGTGATTTCTGCTGGTACCAGTCGGCATGGCCGAATTCTGCGGGCGCATCAGGTGCGGGCGTGAAGCCCTTTTCTTCCAATGCTGCCTGAATCCAGTCTGATTCCTTATCGGACTTGTCCTTTTCCCGCTCCGGCAGCAGAAGGTAATTGGCATAGCGGGCACGGGTGAGGGCCACATACATGAGGTTGTAGCTGTCATTGCGGCGGGCGCGTTTCCATGAGTCCTCGTAATTCTGCAGCTGCGGCCAGAACTGGCGCTCTGCTGCCGTGCCGGGGTGTACCAGAATGCCCTCCTGGGCTTCAGATAGGAAGTAGGGAATCCCTTCTGACCGGGGTTGGTCTACGGCTTTGGAACCCAGGAAGGGAAGAATCACGGCATCGAATTCTGCGCCCTTGCTCTTATGCATGGTCATGACCTGCACAAACCGGGCAGATCCGTTTTCCTTGCGGCAGCAGGTACGCATGTGCAGCAGCCATTCATCCAGCGAGCCGCCGGCGGCATCGAAACGCACGGCTTCCTCCAGCCATTCCGTGAGCATGCGGCGGGAGTCCAGCCCGGGCAGGTAGCTGGCAAGTTCCTGAATGAGCGCTGCGTAGCCCCGCGTGTTGAGGCTGCTCATCCAGCAATCCCAGACGGCACTGCGTGAGAGTACTCCTGATTCATCCTCCAGCTGCATGATACGCCCCAGGGGAGAGGCTTTCAGCACATTGTAGCGGTATTTGTCTGCCGGCTCCCGCAGCCAGAGGAAGAAGGAGAGCAGGAGCTCACCCAGCGGCGAGGCCTCTGCCAGCGGAGAGTCTTCCACCAGCTGTACAGGAATCAGGGGTTTATATCGGCGCAGCCAGGAGACAATGCTTCGTGCGGCATCTCCTTTTCTCAGCAGAATGGCCACGCTGATACCGTTTTTCAAGCGTCGCATGCCTTGCCCGCTCGCTTCGGTGAGCTCTTCCAGTATATTGCCGATGGCCCGGCAGGCGTTCTGCAGCGTTTGTTCGGCCTTATTCCTGGGCAGAACGCTCACCCGGACATATCCTTTCTTATTGCTGTTGCCGGCATGGCTGCTGTGTTGGGAGAACTCTCTATCCACCTCGGAAATTCCTTCGAACACCAGGTTGGTGAACTTCATGATTTCCGGCACGGAACGGCGGCTCTCCTTCAGAGAGGAGTTCGTGAGTCCGTGCTTCTGCCAATCGTAGCCATCCCTGGTGGGAACGGTACCGCGCAGCTGTTCAAAAAGCTCCGCAGAAGCTCCGCGGAAACTGTAGATGCTCTGCTTTTTATCGCCTACAACAAAGAGTGATTTGTCCGGGTACTGTGCGTTTTCCTTCAGCAGATTGCTGAGGATTTCCCACTGCACAGGGTCGGTGTCCTGGAACTCATCGAGCATCCAGTGGTCGAGCTTCGTGGTGAGGTTGAGCGCCATGCCGGCATCTTCGTCTGCAGCATTGTGTCCCAGAAGCTGGCGAGCACCCTGCTTGATATCATCGAAGGTGCACAGGCCTTCGCGCAGAATACTTTCCCGGTAGGCGGTGTAGTACTTGCCCAGCAGCTCATGCATGGCTACGGATCGTTCCTGCACGGAGCGCAGGAACATCCCGGCGCAGGTCTTGTTCAGATAGTTTATCAGTCCGCGCAGCTCGCCATCGCGCTCCTGCTCTGCATCAGGGGCCAGGTATTGTTCGTCCTCGTTGAGCCATGCTCTAAACGAATCGGAGGCCTTGAATTCTCCTTTCCGGATTTTTGCAGCGGCCGTGGTCAAGGTTTTCCTGACGTAGCTGCGGGGCTTTTTCCAGCTGATGGATTCCACCAGCTCATTGATTTCGCGTTGGATACCTTCCACTTCTTCATCGCTTATCAGGCCGGCATCACTGCAATCCGGCAGCCCGAAGGGTATCGGATTGCCCCAGGGTGCTTTCTCGGGGAACTCCTTGTAAAGGCTCAGGTAGGTGTTGACGTTGTTTTCCAGCAGGTCGAGAAGGGCACCGCCTTTGTCCTCTGCAATGCTGGAGAGCAGGGCGATGAGGGCAGATTCGTGGTGCGATGATTTTTCGCTCTCCGCCAGCATGGCGAGCAGAGCGGTGCGGGTGGCACGCTGCTGCTGCAGGGCGTTCATGGGAGTGACGCTGCTCAATCCGGCGCGATGCAGGTCTGCTGCCACGACGCGGTTGAAGAAACTGTCGAGTGTGGAAAGCTGCAGGTCGGAACTTTTGCTCAGCACCCGCATAAGCAGTTCTGCAAAGAAGTTTGTGGTAAGCTGAGGCAGTGGCGGTTCTCCGGCCATGGGGGTAAGTTGCTCCGGGAAACATCCTTGCTCCACAGCCCGCTTCAGCATGGGAATGGCTGCCGGGTACAGTGCAACGGGATTGGCGGATTCCGAGAGCGTCATGTCCGCATTCAGGTGCAGCCCGGTCCAGGTTTCCCAGACACGGGCGGCCATTCCGTTGCGCTCCGGGAAGTCGTGGTCGGGTTTGCCCAGTGCCCCGTCTGAAAGAGCCTGGAAGATGCGGTTGCGGAATTCACCGGCGGCCTTCTTGGTGAAGGTCAGGGCAATCATTTTCTCCGGTCTGGCACCCAGGGCCAGCAGTGCCACGAAACGAGAGGTGAGCTGGTAGGTCTTGCCGGTGCCAGCAGAGGCTGCAATGAGGTTGCCGGAAATCTGTTTGTAAGGGGAAGCATTCATGGGGTAATTACTGGGTATCTGATTCCGGCTCGGGAAGTGACAGGGGCGGGAGGCTGCACATGACGCGGGGATCCGGGTCCTTGTAGATGCTCAGGGCGCCGAAACTGCTGTACATCATGCTGCGTCCCAGGGATTCTGCGGAGTACAGGCATTTGCCGGCCCGCATGAGTGCGGCGGCCTGCTGCACACAGCTCATTGCCTGCTCATGCAGCTCCTGCGTCATGGAGGCGTTGCTGGATACCCCGCCCATGGGGGTATAGGTGACCTTGCCCGGCCTGGTGCGGGGAATGTTGTAGAACGCGGTTTCCGGCAATTCCGGCAGATGGTGTATCTGGCGCAGGGCTTCAGCATAGAGCGGCAGCTGCACACTGGCCCAGCGGAAGTTGTCTCCTTTTTCGTTCTGGAGTATCAGGGCGGAGGGCATGTACTGCCGGTACAGGGCAGCGGATGTTTCGGTCAGCTTTTCCCAGTGCGTGCTGCGCGGGTCGGAGTCATTGGTCTTGTAGTCAATCACGCGCATGCGGCCATCCTCCCGGTGGCGGTCCACGCGGTCAACCCGCATATCAAAGAGCAGCGGGGCTCCCCCATCTGCCGCGGGCAGCTGGAAACACAGCTGTTCCTCGCAAAGGATGACCTCCCAGCCATTGCAGAGTTCCCGGGCGTGCTGGCGGGCAAACTCCTGCACGCTTTTCTGCAGGTTACGCAGCAGAATGCGTATGGGAATTGGCAGCTTATCCTCTTCATCTCCGTATTGTCTGACCACATATGTGGCCGCGGCTTGCCCGGCGTAGGTGGAGATTTTCTCTGCTAATGCGGCAAAGTCGGTGCCCGCATCTGCGCTGGCAAAGCGGGTGGTGATATCCTGTAGGATAGCGTGCAGCAAGGTGCCGTATTCCGCTGCATCCGGTTCAGATTTGCCTTCTTCCAGCGCATCACCCGGGGCAATTTTCAGCAGACGCTCCATCCAGAAACGGAGGGGGCAGCTGAGGAAATTTTTAATGGCAGAGGGCGAGAAGGTGCGCTGCGGGTCGGTATAGGGGTTGCTGATTCCCGGTGCAATGAGGGCCACATCTTCCATGGAACCAGCTGTTGCATCTGTGGTTTCCGGCGTAATGAATGGCAGAAGGTCATAGGCCGCAGCGTTAGTTTCGGCAGGTGCATCTGAGAACAGCCAGCTGACGCGTTCTGCCGTTTCTGCAGGAGTGTTGCAACGCAGAAGCAGGGAGGAGGGCGCAATGGGCGTGCCGTCTACCGAGCAGGAGGCCAGAACAAAATGCACCGCACCAGCGGGGCGGCTGTGCAGAAGCGAGGTGAGCAGGAAACTGTCGCGAGCGCAGCGGGTGGTGTCGCTGGTCATGTCCAGGAAACTGCGGTAGGCATTCGGCAGGTAGGCATCTGCTGGCATGCGTTCTGGCACATATCCATCATGCATGCCGGCCAGAATGACCTTGGGAGCCCAGGCGTAGCAAAGCTCGCGCCAGCCACGCAGGTTGATGGCTTTGTCGCGCTCGCCTGCGCCTTCCAGTGCACCGGGGGATTGCTTTTCAACCCGGTGGGCGAGCAGCATCAGCGCTGCATGTGGCAGGCATTTGATGGATGGGTGGGCTACCAGAGCTGCGGCATCGCGTATGCTGTCCGTCAAAATCCGTGCGGCGCGCTTCCATTCCGGCGCAGAAAGACAGCGCTGCAGGGAATCTGCCAGTTTCCGGAGACAGCCCGGCAGGCTGCTGGCATCCATGCAGTCATGAATTTACTGAACAACGCTTTCCGTATAGTCGATATAATGCTGCAGTCTGCGCTGTGCCTGTTCTTCTGCCGTTTCCTGCAGCTGCCGGTGCATGAGATGCAGCAGGTGGTGCGCCGTGGCGGGCAGATGCTCAGAGCAAAGCTCCGTGAGGTAGCAGTTGAAGTCGGACAGGTTCTGCGCCGGGGTCTGGCTGCGCTGAAGCGTACGGTTGCGCAGCAGGGTGAGGAAATCTTCCATGGCGCGGTTGCTGCCGATATCCTCCTGATTCCAGGAGGTGCAGACATCGCAGAGCTGGCGAGGAATGCGCCCGGCCTCAGTGGTAAGCAGAGAACGCCCCTCCGGCATGCTGACCTGCCACTCCGGCAGAAAGGCGGATACCAGCATGGGGGATAGGGAGTTATCGCAGGAGGCCAGCAGCACTTCGTCTGATGCACAGCCACCGGCCAGTTCTCTGACCTTGCGGCCAAAGGCCTGCACGCTGCCGGTGGGGTGAATGGTGTTGCAGGGGATGCCGGGTGCGCTGTCTGCAGAGGGAATCTCAATCGAGCATTCGCTCCAGCCCATGCGGGCATACGGGCCATCTGGAATGATGGGAATCGGCTGGCCGAATGTGTCAAATCTTGCTGCTTCCTCCGCAGGTGCATTCACCCAGATTTCGACACGGGCCGCGCCGGTGTCTGCCATGCGCTGGAGGTACAGCCGGTTCAGCGGAGAAAGCTCCGGTACGCAGGCAATGATGACCAGCCCGCGGGGTGTGGGGGCGGCCAGCTCTGCGGCTCTGCTCTGTTCCGCCGGGGTGAAACCCCAGGCAGCCAGCTGTTCGTCCACTCCGGCGAATGCGGTACGCAGGGCGTTCCAGCGCTCCTGCTCGTAGCGGAGAGTGTTTTCCCATTGCTTACCGTTTTCCTGCAGATAGTCGTGCACAAATTGCTGTGCTGTGCTGAGCTGCCAATCAGGGGTGCGTACCTCCTGTTCCAGTTGCTTGCGGACGCGCTGCATCTGGGTGGCTACATCCAGCAGCCAGGGCAGGGGCTTGTCGCTCATGGCTCCGCTCAGAATGTGCAGCCACGCGGCCATGGTTTCCAGTTCGGAGGCTGTATTCTCCCCCTTGCAGGAAAGCAATTGCCCCGCCAGGATGATTTTCGGCATGAGTATGGGCCGGCCGGCCCGCTCGGCCATGTATTCTCGCAGGCTGCGGCCGCTCTCGGCTGTGGGTACGACCACTGTGGCCCGCCGGAAGTCCGCAGGGGCTTCTGCGTTCAGGCGTTCCAGCTGTCCGGCCACCAGCTCGATGGCGGGTTTGTCCCAGCCGAGAAATGTTAATGTGGGGGTACTCATGGGCGTGTTTCCAATCTACCACATTCCGACTTCCTGTTCAAGGTTGCATGACAACAAAAAGCAGCCATCAACGTGAGGTTGATGGCTGCCTGGAAGCTTTTGCTGAAATCGGCCTTTAGCGCGTATGGAAGGTACGGCTGATGACTTCACGCTGCTGCTCGGGGGTGAGCTTGATGAAGTTCACAGCGTAGCCGGACACGCGGATGGTCAGCTGGGGATACTTCTCCGGGTGCTCCATGGCATCGAGGAGGGTTTCGCGCTCCAGCACGTTCACGTTGATGTGGTGGCCGGTGGCGGCGAAGTAGGCATCCAGCAGGGAGACGAGCTTGGTTTCGCGCTCATCCTCATCCTTGCCCAGGGCACCGGGCACGATGGAGAAGGTGTAGGAGATGCCGTCCTGGCTGTCATCGTAGCTGAGCTTGGCCACAGAGAGCATGGAGGCCACAGCGCCGTTCTTGTCGCGGCCGTGCATGGGGTTGGCACCCGGGGCAAAGGGCTCGCCGGCGCGGCGGCCGTCGGGCGTGTTGCCGGTCTTCTTGCCGTACACCACGTTGGAGGTGATGGTGAGCACAGACTGGGTGGGCATGGAGTCGCGGTAGGTGTGCAGCTTACGCAGCTTGTTCATGAAGTTGGTCACCAGCGCCTCGGCGATTTCGTCCACGCGGGGATCGTTGTTGCCGTAGCAGGGGAACTCGCCCTCGGTCTCGAAGTCGGTGATGAGGCCTTCCTCGTTGCGGATGCACTTGACCTTGGCGTACTTGATGGCGGACAGGGAGTCGGCGGCCACGGAGAGACC
>JAFYRS010000103.1 GCA_017546845.1 Akkermansia sp. | reverse complement strand
GATTAACGGCGGGCTCGGTGTGGCGTGCATGGGGATTTCGCGGGCGCTTTCGCAGAAGGTTGACCTGAATGTGATTGTGCCGAAGGCATCTCCGGACGCGAAGTATGATGGATTTGACCTGGTGGGCGTGAACAATCTGACACATGAGCAGTTGGTCACCCAGGAGGAGGAGTACACCTACGAGAGTTTCACGGTGGTGGGTAAGGCGCCGATTAACCTGGATCCCTACGCCTGCACGGAGGGCACGCCGGGCAATATCACTTTCACAAAGGAGGGTAAGCTGCTTTTCTCCCGCGTGCACGAGGCAGATCTGGCCCTCTTCACCAGTAAGGAAGATTTGTACGCCGGTGACCTGGCCCGCAAGGTCATCGAGTTCTCGAAGATTTGCGCCGTCATGGCCCGCAAATATGATTTCGATGTGGTTCATGCCCACGACTGGATGACTTATCTGGCCGGTGTGGAGGTGAAGAAGGCCACGGGCAAGCCCCTTGTGGTGCATCTGCACGCCTCGCAGTTCGACCGCGCCGGCGCAGATGCCCGCGGCTGGATTTACGACATCGAGAAATATGGCATGGAACAGGCAGATGCCGTGATTCCGGTTTCCAAATACACAGGAACAGTGGCCGCCGGGCACTACGGCATTGACCCGGCAAAGATTTTCCCGGTGCACAACGGCGCCGACCCGGTGCATGTGTTCCACAGCAAGAAAAAGTTCCCGGAGAAGCTGGTGCTGTTCCTGGGCCGCCTGACTGCCCAGAAGGGGCCGGAGTTCTTCCTGCAGATTGCCGCCAAGGTGCTGGAGCAGACCGACAATGTGCGCTTCGTGATGGCCGGTACGGGCGAAAAGCTGCGCCAGCTCATCGAGACAGGTGCCTTCCACGGCGTGGGCGATAAGTTCCACTTCACCGGCTTCCTGAACAAGCAGAAGGTGAACGAACTGCTTTCCATGACCGATGTGTACTGCATGCCCTCCGTCTCTGAGCCCTTCGGCTTGTCTGCCCTGGAGGCCGCACAGTTCAACATTCCGGCCGTCATCTCGAAGCAGAGCGGCGTGGCTGAAGTGATGAAGGGCGCGCTGAAGGCTGATTTCTGGGATGTGAACATGATGGCGAAGCACATTGTCGACCTAGTGACCGATGAGGAGCTGTATAAGCGCGTGGCTGAGCAGAGCGCTCAGGACATCAAGAACTCCAACTGGGAAACGGCCGCTGATAAAATGATTAAGGTATATCACCACGTGCTGGGCTGGTAATAACATTCACCCCCCCTTCATTATCTATATGAATATCACTCTCACCTTTCATGCGCATCAGCCCAACCGCCTGATTCCGTATGATTTCTTCAAAATCGGCGAACACGCATTCTATGAGGATGACTATCTGAACGGCCGCGTGCTCAGCGAGGTGGCCGAGCGCTGCTACCTGCCCGCCAATCGCATGATGAAGCAGCTCATTGAGCTTTCTGACGGCAAGTTCAAATTTGCCCTCGCGATTTCCGGCGTGATTCTCGAACAGGCCAGATACCACCGCCCCGACCTCATCACCTCATTCCAGGAACTGGCAGAAACGGGCTGCGTGGAGTTCCTGGCCATGCCCTACTACGCTTCCCTGGCCTCCCTGTATTCCACGGGTGAGTTTGCCGAGCAGGTGGAAGAACACGGCGACCTCATTGAAGAGCTCTTCGGCCAGCGTCCCACAGTGCTCTGGAACACAGGCATGCTGTACTCCAACGCCATTGCCGCCCAAGCCTATGATATGGGATTCGAAGGCATCATGGCAGATGGCAGCGGCCGCATGATGAGCAACCGCAACACGAATGACCTGCAATGCGCCCCCCTCATCGACAAGACCAAGACCCTGCTGCGCCACCGCCATCTCTCCAACGACCTGGCAAACCGCCGCACCGACCCCAGCTGGAGCGAATATCCGCTCTCTCCCTACACCTTTGCCGACTGGCTGAGCCGTGAACAGGGACAGGTGGTCAATATCTCCATGGACTATGAGACACTCGGCGAGCGCCAGGCTGACAGCACCGGCGTATTCGAGTTCTGGCGCACCATGATTACCGCAGCCCTCTTTGCCGGCAATGAGTTCTATACTCCCACGGAAGCCGTGCGCGCCTTCCCTTCCTGCGGCACACTGAACTGCCCGAATCCGGTCAGCTGCTCCACGTACGGACCCACCACTCAGTGGAACGGCAATGTGATGCAGCAGGAGGCCATCAAGAAGATTTACGACCTGGAAAAGGCGGTGAAGGCAAGCGAAGACCGGGATATGATTCATGTGTGGCGCAAGCTGCAGAGCGCAGACCACTTCCACTACATGGAAAAGAGCAACGGCTTCACCCCCTACCCCTCGCCGTATGATGCCTATATCTACTACATGAACGCCCTGGCAGACCTGCAGGTGCGCGTGAAGCAGCAGGCAGCGCTCATCCACAAGGCCCATAAAGCCACCATGGCTTAAAAGGAATAGGGAGTAAGGATTTAATAGCCGCGCTCCATTGAGCGCGGCTATTTTGTTTTCGGGATGTTAACATTGACATACCCCGGCATTCATGCTAGAGTCAGCTCTATGGAAGACCTTTCTCTCACGCACACCATTACCAGTTACGAATGCTCGGCCGACCACCTCATGAAGCCGGAGTTCTTCATGCACCTGTGCCAGGAAATGGCGGAAGAGCACGCAGACAGGAACAACCTGGGCTATGGCTGGGCTGTAGAGAACCACAAAATATGGGTGGAAACCCGCGGTAATTATGAACTGTTACGGCGCCCCTCGTGGAAGGAGACCATTACCCTGCGTACCAACACCGGCCAGGCTGGTGCATTGCAGGCCCGCCGTTTTGTGGAAATGACCGATGCCGAGGGCAATGTTCTGGCCCGCGCGGATTTACTCTGGGTGCTCATCGACATCACCACCCGCCGCCCCTTCCCCATCAAGCGGGCCAATGTGCCACTCATCGGGCTGGAATGCCCGCCCATCACCGAAGAACTGGTATGCCCGGAATGGCCAGCGGAGCCCTGTGCTACTGCGCAGCACACCGCCGCTCGCCGCGATATTGATTTCAACGGCCATATCAATAACAGTGCGTACCTCGTCTGGGCGCTCGACACCCTGCCCGCCGATTGTACGCCGGAAGGAAGTCCCTCCCGCATTCACCTGGCATTCCGCAAGGAATGCATGCTGGGCGCAGAAATCGAAATCCAGCACTACCGCAGCGGCAATTTCACCCGCCACATCATCAATTCTGCAGAGGGAATCCGCGCAGAGGTTGATATTTTGTGGAGCTAAAAATATTGCCAAAAATGCCGTTTCAGTGTATGGTAGCGTGCATGCACGCCACCACAGAGGAAAGAATCAATGCTCTTTGCCACCGGCAATGCGCCTTTGCGCTCTATTGCCTGCCTGGTGAGGCAGAGCCGGTGTTCTGCATGGCGGAAGACGGGCGAGTGGAGGATGACCCAATCTTCAAGAACGGCTTTATTCTGGCGGCATTTGACGGCAAGAGTCTCTTTATACCCTCTGAGCTGAACGAAGTACCCGAAGCCGACGCGTGGCCGGAGATTCGCCGTATACCCGGCCAGGCCGCCACCTCGCGCGGAGCTTATACAGCACTGTTCCAACTGTACACAGGCTTTATCCGCACGGGACAGGTGCGCAAGATTGTACTGGCCCGCACGGCAGATGAAGAAATCACGCCGGAGTTCTCCCCCTATCGGGCATTCAGGGCGGCCTGCGCAGCCAATCCCACTGCATTCAAGGCTCTGGTGCATACCCCCGCATACGGCACCTGGTTATTCTGCACGCCGGAACAGCTTATCACCGGCAGGGGAGACAGCTGGAACACCATGGCGCTGGCTGGCACGCGCATTCCCAGCACCCTGCCCTGGGATTCAAAAAACAGGCAGGAGCAGGCCCTCGTTACAGAATTCATCCGCGAAACGCTCGGTCCTCTGGCAAAGGAGCTCTATGAAGGGCCGCTGGAAAACCTGCGGGCCGGCAGCATTGAACATCTGTGTACACGCTTTATCTTCCAGATGCCGCCGGGGCGCATGCTGATGCTGCTGGATAAGCTGCCGCCCACTCCCGCCGTATGCGGGTCGCCGGTCAATGAGGCACGGGCGCTGTTGCAGCGCTACCCGGATATCGACCGCTCCTGTTACGCCGGGTATCTGGGACCCTGGGGCAACGGCGCAGTGCAGCTCTATGTCTCCTTGCGCTGCATGCAGATATTTGACGATGTCTGCCGCCTGTATGCGGGTGGCGGGCTCATGCCGGATTCCGTAGAGGAACAGGAATGGCAGGAAACGGAAAACAAGATGGCCTGCATGCGGCAGGCCATCCGGAATGCTTATTGATTTTCCAGCTCTGATCGCGGCCCGATGGCCAGGAACATGAGCGTCCACCCGGAGAATATCATCTCCACGGCTATCAGCGTGCCTATCAGCCAGACGGAGGATTCCGGCCAGCCCCAGATAATCATAACGCCCAACACCAGAGACACAAGGGCATTGAAGAAGCGCCAGAATCGCCCATCCGTATCCCAGAGCGTGATGGCGACCACGAGACGCAGAATACCGGCGCTCAACAGGCAGGCCCCGATAAGGAGCGTCCACCATTCCATGGAAAGCACAGGCATGAGTACGGTGAACACCCCTACCAGCAGATACAGCACTGCGGCCAGCAGATTCCACCAGCGGTTTTCGCGGTGAACCACGCATTGCACCAGCCGGAACACCCCGGCTATAGCCAGCACAAATCCGCCCACCCACACGGCGGATACCCCGAGCAGGAACGGAAATCCCAGCAGGATGAAGCCAAGCACGAGCTCCAGTACCGCCAGCACACCGGCCACCCAGGGACGTCCCAGCAACCGGGCCCGGGAGCACCCGCACTGCTGATTCTGATTACTTGCAGCACGCATGATTATTCTCCTTGTTGTGGTTAAAGCGTTTTGCAACCGAACGCCAGCAAATCTGGTTCATGAAGGCATCTATGTACCCGGCGCGGTTGTTGTGATACCGCAGGTAATAGGCGTGCTCCCAGACATCGCAGACCAGTAGCGGACGCATGCGGGGAAGCAGGGCATCCTGGTGCCGGTGCGCCGCCAGCACAACCAGCCGATGGCTCATAGCATCCCTGGCCAGAATGGCCCATCCGCTCCCCTGTACACCGGCGGCCGCCGCCCGGAAAACACGGGAAAAGCCCTCATAGGAACCAAAGGACGTGTTGATGGCATCTGCCAGGTCACCGCAGGGTTGCTGGCCCGGGTTCGGGCTGAGGTTTCCCCAGTACAGAGTATGCAGCATGTGCCCCGCCAGATGGAAGGCCAGATGCTCAGCCGCAACAGAGGCAGTCTTTTCCGGCAATTCTCCCAGCGCCACCTGCCTCATCATTTCTGCTGCCGCATTCGCGCCGTCAACATAGGCAGCGTGGTGGCGAGTGTGGTGCAGCAGCACCGTTTCCGCATCGAGCAAGGGCTCCAGCGCGGCCACATCATAAGGCAAGGGCGGCAGCACATAGTGGCCATCTGCGTACCCATTGCATAAGCATAAAGTATCCATGCAGGAGTGGACGCACCTCCCGAGCCGGAAATTCAGTGATTGTTATAGCTCGATGGACACCACCGTTGTATTATCGGCATACGGGTCATTCAAGGCCTGGCAGGCTTCAACAATGTTCACCGGGAGGCTGCCCTGGCGGTCATTCAGGATTTCACGTCCCACCTGAGTCAGCAATTCGGGAGCAAGAAGGCTTTCCACCCCGTCGGACGCCAGCAGGATGCGGTCTGTGGGCAGCAAGGGATACGGCAGCTGCGGGGCATCGACCAAATCCAGAGGCTCGCCCGTCACCGCAGAGCGCAGCACGTGCCCGCGGCGCAAGGCTTCCTGCGCCGTCATGCCCGCGCCGATGTAACCTCGGTACATATCGCGGTACGAATGGTCCTGATTCAAATGGAGCAGCCGGCCGTTACGCCACACGTACAGAGGAGAATCGCCCACGCTGACCCAGCGCAGAACACCCCCGCCCACAAAGGCTGCCAGCAGCGTTGTACCACCGTACACACCACGGGTTTCAAATGAGTCACGCACGGCCTCATTCGCTGCATCCAGAGCCTCGCGCATGCGCTGCGGCATAGGCAGGTCATCCAGCTTCTCAAATGCGGCCACGTAGGCCTCCGTTGCCAGCGTGGAAGCCAGAGCGCCATCATGGTGGCCGCCCATGCCATCGCACACAACCGCGAGCACGCCCTCCGGGAAGTACTTGATCTGGTACGCATCCTCCTGCCTGGCCCGCTTGCCAATCCACTGTGAAGCCTTTACTATCATGTGACTTTTCATTTTTAGCATGGATGTTCCGTTCTAGCAAGTAAAAACGACAAAAAGTCATTGAAGAGCACCTGCGCGTGTGTTAGTATACTGTCTGTAACATGGAATCCACCTCCCTGACAGAAGAGCTGTACGATTACCTCTCCACCCCCGGCTATGAACCCCAGGAACTGGCCGATATTGCCAAAGGCATGGGACTGCACCCCAGCCAGCGGCGCGAGCTGAAATCCGCCTTGGCCAAGGGACTTCTGCAAGGGAAACTCGTGAAACTGCGCAAAAGCCTGTACATGCTCCGGGCCCCCCGCGAGGGCGAGTTGAAGGGGCGAATGATTCAACGAGCAGGAAAACTCTTCTTTCTACCGGATGCCGGCACCGCGCAGCATCTTGCAGCCATTAACGGCGGAGAAGCACCCGGTTCCCTGTTTGTAGCAGATTATTGCAGCAAAGGTGCTATGGATGGCGACCGCGTTCAAGTATCGGTGCGCGTCAAAGCCCCCATGAGGGGCCACCGACAGAAATACCGTCCGCAGGCATCGGAAACACGGCTGGAGGTACGCGTGCTCGAAATCCTGGAACGAGGCCACAACCGCTGGGTCGGAACCTATAAATCCACGGGACAATACGGGCACATGGTAGGCGACGGGCGCACCAGCCCCGCCTTGGTTCGCCTGAAAACACCGCCACCCGCAGAACTCCTGCCAGGAATGGTTGTGGTGGTGGAACCCTCGGGATATCCCATTGCCAACAGCCAGGCCACAGGGCGCATAGTGCAGGTACTCGGCTGGCCGGAGGACGAAGGAGTGCAGATTACCACCATCATGCACAAATTCGGGCTGGCCGACACATTCCCTGCCGAGGTTCTCGAGGAGTCGGAACGCATACCGAATACCATTTCAGAGCAGGACCTCGAACACCGCGATGACTGGCGGCAGCGCTGCGTCATCACCATAGACCCTGAAACAGCCCGTGACTATGACGACGCCATCGCCGTGACCCGCCACGGCTCAAACTGGGAGCTGGCCGTCCACATTGCCGATGTGAGCCACTATGTGCGCCCCGGCTCCGCGCTGGACGAAGAAGCACGCCAGCGTGGCAACTCCACCTACCTGCCCGACCGGGTACTCCCCATGCTGCCCCCGCGGCTTTGCGACGGCATCTGCTCCCTCCGCCAGGGGGAAGACAGGCTCACGCGGCTCTGCCTCATGCACATCAACCGCCAGGGCAAAGTATTCAAGGCCGAGTTCCGGGACTCGGTCATCTGTTCCCGCCTGCGTATGACTTATCCCCAGGCGCTGGATGTACTGCAAGGCCGCAGTTCAACCGGTGACGAGGAAGTGGACAACATGCTGCACGAAGCAGGCAGGCTGGCCCAGTTGCTGCGGCGCAAACGCTTTGAAGCAGGTGCACTGCGCCTGGATATGCCGGAAATCCGGCTGATTACAGATGACAGCGGAGCCCCGGTGGATGTGGAGGTGGAAACCAGCGATGAAGCTCACCAGCTGGTGGAGGAATTCATGCTGATAGCCAATGAAAGCGTGGCGCATGCCCTCAACGCACACCAGCTGCCCGCCATTTACCGGGTTCACGAAGCACCGGATCCCGCCAAGCTCAGCGAACTGGCTCAGGAGCTCAAGGCATACGGCATCAAGGCCGGCACCCTTGCCACCCGCGAGGAGTTAAACGCGGTAATGGACAAGATTGAGGGGCACCCGGATGAGGACATTCTTAAAGTGCAGCTCCTGCGCGCCATGATGCGGGCCCGATACGCCCCCGATGCGCTCGGGCATTTCGGGCTGGCCAAGGGGGATTACTGCCATTTCACCAGCCCGATTCGCCGCTATGCAGACCTGGTGGTGCACCGCGCTTTTGCTCGGCTGAGCGGCACTCCATCTGCCCCCTTGCCCAGTCCCGGCACACTGGCAGCCATTGCAGACCATATCTCGGAAACCGAGCGAAACTCTGCTGCGGCGGAAAGCGAAGCCCAGCAAAGCATGATGGCTCGTTTCCTGGAGCTGCAGTGCGAAAGCGAATCCCCGCGCGTGTGGGATGCCGTGGTGCTGGCCTGCTGGCCCCAAGGCATGGCAGTAGAGGTTCCTCTGCTCAAGGTGAAAGGCTTTGTTTCTGGGGCTGATTTACCCCAGGATACCTCGTGGTACTTCGAACGCCATGCAGAGCGATGGACCAGCACAGATGCACGCTGCCTCTACCCCGGAGCCAAGCTTAAAGTCATTCCTACACGAGTGGATGCAGCCACAGGCTTTGCTGATTTCCTGCCCCAATTTTAATCTTGCCTTACCGTAGGATTTTGCTAGCATAGTACTATGTTTTTTCCTTTATTTCGAAAACTAGCCGTCATGCTCCTCCTGACCGGCATCTGCGCAGCAGAGTGGGTTTCCCCCCACGAGCTGAAACAAGAGGAGCTTGCCCCCAATGCCCTGCTTCCTTTCCCCAGAGAAACAGCGTGGACAGATAAGCAGGTGACTTTACCTGCTGCCGAACATTGGGAATTGAAAGGCAAACCGGCAAAGAGCACCAGCGTAAAACTGGCATGGAAAGGGCTGTTACAGGACATCAAGGGCAAAGGGGCGAACAAGTTCACCGTAAAACTCAAAACAGCCAAAGATTTCTCGGCAGAAATGAAGGAAGAGGGCTACACCCTTTCTGTCCAACCTGGAGGCATCACCATTTCAGCTGCCAGTGAGGCAGGCTTCTTCTATGGTCTGCAAACCCTGCGCCAGCTGGTGGATGGTAAGAAGAGCATTCCCTGCTGCCAGATTAAGGACTGGCCAGCATTCAAGTACCGCGGCTATATGCAGGACTGTGGCCGCAATTTCCGCAAGCTGGAGCGACTGAAAAAGGAAATCGACCTGGCAGCCCGCCTTAAAGTCAACACGTTCCACTGGCATCTGACGGATTACCCGGCATGGCATATCCAGTGCAAATCCTACCCGGAGTTGAACTCACCCAAATTCCGCACCCGCGACCAGAACGACACCTATTCCTACGACGAAATCCGCGAGCTGTTCCAGTATGCTAAAGACCGCTGCATCACCATCATCCCTGAGCTTGACATGCCGGGTCACAGCGCCTATTTCGAACGAGCCTTCGGTTTCAAGATGCACACGCCGGAAGGCATGAAGATTGTCGCGAAACTGCTGGACGAGTTCTGCAAGGAAGTACCGGCTGACCTCTGCCCGATTGTACACTTCGGCGCAGACGAGGTGCGCATCCCGAATGCCGCAGAGTTTGTAGGCATGGTCACTGGCAAACTGCAGGAGCACAACCGCATTCCTGTGCAGTGGGCCAGCAACCGTGACCTGCCTGTGGCCGACACCTCCATCGAGCAGCGCTGGGGTGAAGGCCCGAACACGGCGGATAAATCCATCAATCCTGAGCGTATCACCCGCCGCGCCTTTGACTCCACCATGGGCTATGCCAACCTGCTTGACCCCGCCATGCTGGTGCGCCGTTATTTCTTCATGCGTCCCTGCGGTTCCGCCAAGGGTGATGAGAAGAAGCTTGGCACCATCATCTGCATCTGGCCGGATGGCAAGGTGGACAACAAGGAATGGATTCCCGGATTCTGCGCCATGTGGCCGGGCATGATGGCCATGGCCGAGCGCTCCTGGATTGGCGGCGGCGCCAATGGCGATGCCCTTCCGCTGGAAATGCCTGCGCCGGATACAGAAGCCGGCAAGGCATACACCCTGTTTGAGCAGCGCATGGCCAAACTCCGCAAGAGTATTTTTGCGGATGAGGATTTTCCGGTCTGGGAGGAAAGCAACATGCAGTGGACTGTGGTAGAACCCACGGCCAAGGAAAAGGTCGATGCCACCCGCACGGCTGTTCTCGGAGGCAAAACCGAGGGACTCGCAACCCGCAAGGCATACTGCGCCAACCTGTATTTCCGCACCCGCCCGGATACCGGCTACCTGGGTATGTTCATGAACGCCCGCCCCGGCAGCACAGTGTGGGCCACCAGCACCATCAAGGTTAAGAAAGCAGGCAAATACCCTTTCATGATTGGCTTTGATGCCCCTGCCCGTTCCAATCGCCGCTGGACCGGCGTGCCGCAGAACGGCGAATGGTCGCAGGCTGGCACGCGCATCTGGATTAACGGCAAAGAGGTTCGCAACCCCAGAGTCTACAGGAATGCAGGCAAGTTCAGTCACTCCGGCAACGCGTGGAACTTTGAAAGCCCGTTGGACAAGGAGGAAATCTGGTGGTCTCTCGCCCCCACGGAACTGGAACTCAAAAAGGGAGAAAATACCATTATCATTGAACAACCCTACATCGGAGAGCATCAATCCTGGGGAATTTCGTTCATTCCTTTATTCAAGCATTCATAAAATGAAGGCATGACACCCAACAAAATAATGTAAACACGCAAGATTCTTGACTTTTACACGTACTCATAGTAGACACATAGTCGACAACAGTCCCATCATTAACGTATGAAAAAGACACACATCATGATTCTCTGTGGTCTGGCCATTGCCGGCGCCACCACGACATACTGCTTCTCCCAGGGTGACCAGGAAGCCCCGGCAAGCGCCCCCGTTGCAACTGCAGCCGCCCCGGCAGCGGAAGTTGCAGTCCCCGCCGCGCCCGCGGTGTCCGCAGACATCTCTGCAGAAGATGCCAAGAAGGCTTTTTCCTACTTCATCGGTTACCGCTTCGGCCAGGAGGTTTCTGCAGGAGCCACCACCCTCACGGCGGATGACTTCGACAAGGACACCTTCTTCCAGGCTCTGCAGGACAGCCTCACAGGGCAGCAGCCCAGCATGGACCAGGCCGCCATTGAAGCAGGCATGAATGCGTTTGTGATGACCATGCAGCAGCGCGAACAGGTCAAAGCCGAAGCCAACATGGCCGCGGGCAAGGCATACCAGGAGGAATACGCCAAGGGTGAAGGTGTGACCAAGACGGAATCCGGTCTGCTCTACCGCGTCATCACCGCTGGCGAAGGCCGCAAGTATGATCCCGCCACCGATGGTCCTGGCGCCATGTGCAACGTTTCCTACGAGGGCAAGCTCATCGACGGCACCGTGTTCGACAAGAGCCAGACTCCCATCGAAATGCCTATCGACCGCGTGGTTCCCGGCTTCTCCGAAGCGCTGCAGCTCATGCCTATCGGCTCCACCTGGGAAGTATGCATTCCTTCTGAGCTGGCATACGGCCCGCAGGGTCCCGGCCCCATCGGCAACAACAGCACCCTCATCTTCACCATCACCCTCAACGACATCACCAAGGCCCAGGCTCCGCAGATGGATGCCCGCTCTCTGCAGCAGCTTCCCCCGGAGGTTCTGCAGCAGCTCCAGCAGCAGGGGCTTGAAATCGAGCCCGATGATGCCGCAGAGGATGCAGCTCCAGAACTTCCCGAAGCCACTGGTGCCCCCCTGCCCACCCCGGCAGAGGCCGGGGAAGCCACTGGGTTCTGATATCACTCTTTCCATACCCCTCAGCCCAATCTGAGGGGTATTTTTTTGCATTTATGCAGCAGTGACACAAGCTTTTCTTGACTTAATTTGAACGACCGTTAGAATAAGAACATCTAAAACCTCACATATTATGAAGTTCCCCATTATCTCCACCGCTATTGTGACGCTGGCAGCCCTGACTGCCACAGCGCAGGCCGAGCTCAAGATTGTAACCGTCAACGTTCAGGAGCTCTACACCAAGTTCTACAAGCGTTTCGACACGGAAACCACCCTGCAGAAGCACCTGGCTGAAGTCAAGGCCGACATCAAGACTCGTGAGGATAAGATTCGCGCCCTGCAGGCTGACCTGAAGAAGATTCAGGACAAGTACGACTCCAGCCTTTCTGATTCCGCTGTGGCCAAGCTCCGCGAGCAGTACCAGGCCAAGGCCAACGAGCTCAAGGCCGCCGACCAGGAAATGAAGGACTTTGTGCAGCGCCGCGAGGTTGCCTTCCGCGAAATGCGCAACAGCGAGATGCGTCTCCTCATGGAGGAAGTGCAGACCGCCATCAACACCGTGGCTGACCAGAGCGCCTCTGACATCGTTATCGATGCCGGCGCTATTTCGCCCCAGCCCCAGATTGGCATCGGTACCCGCGTGTTCCCCTTCCTGAAGAAGGATATCGACCTCACCCCCGAAGTGCTTAAGCAGCTCAACGCCGGCGCTCCCCAGGGATTCGACCCCGATGCCGAGCTGAAGCGTCTGTACGGCACCCCCGAGACCAAATAATCTAACACCATACCCCTGAGCTTATCATGAACCTCACTCTCTCCGATGTTCTCAAGCTCACCGGCGGTAGACTTCTCAACGAGCCGGCTCCGGAGATTGAAATCTCCGGAGTCGCTACGTTGGATGGAGCCTGCGCCGGCGAGATTGCCTTCCTTGGCAATGAGAAGTATTTTAACGATTTCCTGGCCACCAAGGCCAGCGCCGTGCTGGTCCCCCCCGCACTTCCTCAGTACCCCGAAGGCGTAGCTTTCATTGAAGTGGAAAATCCCTCCCTGGCATTCAACGCCCTGGTGGGGCATTTCATGAAGGCCAGCACGGATTTCGAGCCCGGCATTCACCCCTCTGCCGTAGTAGATCCCAGCGCCAAGCTTGACCCCACCAAGGTGCGGGTAGGTCCCAACGCCGTCATTGAAGCCGACGCCGAAATCGGCGATGGCTCAGACATCGGCCCCGGCTGCGTCATCTGCAAAGCAGTCAAGATGGGGCAGAACTGCAAGCTTTACCCCAAGGTAGTCATCCGCGAACGTTGCATTCTGGGCAACCAGGTGGTCATCCAGCCCGGCGCCGTCATCGGCGGCGATGGCTTCGGCTTCCTCCTCAACAAGGAAACCGGCTGGTACGACACCATTGACCAGGTGGGTATCGTGGTTATCGGCGACCGTGTCGACATCGGCGCAAACACAACCATTGACCGCGCCCGCTTCGGCCGCACCGTGATTGGCGATGGCACCAAGCTCGACAACCAGATTCAGATTGGCCACAACGTGACACTCGGCAAGCACTGCATCATGTGTGCCCAGAGCGGCATTGCAGGCAGCACCCACGTGGGCGACTACGTGACCATTGCAGCCCAGTGCGGCATTACCGGCCATATCAAGATTGAGGACAAGGTAGTTGTGGCCGCCCGTTCCGGCGTCATGAATTCTCTGGAAACCGGCAAGACCTACTGGGGCGCTCCCGCCGTTCCCTATGGTGAAGCAGCCCGCCAGTTTGCCGCCATGCGCAAACTGCCCGAGGCATTCAAGGAACTGCGTGCCCTCAAGGCCAAGGCCGAGGAAATCCAGGAGCTCATCAACCAGGCTCTCGCCGAACAGGGTTGATTTACCTCCCCTTGCTTATATTTTCATTCACCAGAACGCCCCGGAATACACCGGGGCGTTCTGCTTGTCATCACATGTGTCCCAAAGTTTCGTAAATTGTACTTTATCGGCGAGCAAAGCGAGCGAAATTCATAGCCCACGGTAGTGGGCGACAGATGTTAGGCAGGTGCAAGCGTGCGTCAGCACGCGCAG
>JAFYRS010000102.1 GCA_017546845.1 Akkermansia sp. | reverse complement strand
TGCAAGACCTCTCCACAACCATCCGCGTGATGAAACGTGTGGAAAACAAGTTGGATTCAGCCCAGATATTGGAAGTGGTTCAGCAGTACACCCGCTCTCTGGATTTGCTGGATGATTACGATCACCAGCGTCTGAAGAAGCCGCAGGGGTACACCCATGCCTATGTACTGACCTATGAGGAGTGCAGGCGGCTTATTGATTCCATGCGGTATGGGGATGAGAGTAGTGTATTCGGCAATGAAAAGGATGATTCCTTTAAGGGGAGTTTGGGTAATGTCTACCAGAGCTTTGCCGGAAAGGACGTGTACCCATCCACGCAGGAAAAGGCTGCTAACCTACTCTACCTCGTGACTAAAAATCACGCTTTTCGGATGGCAATAAACGAATTGCAGCAGCGGTATTCTTGTATTTCCTGGAAAGAAACGGCTTATTATTCCGGGATGGCGAAAAAGTCATAGCCGACCACACCTTGGTAGCCATGGTTGTGATGATTGCGGAATCTAAGCCCGAAGAAAAAGAAACAATGGTGAAGCTTGTGATGAACTTTCTTGACGCTTGAGCGGAATAAAAACGCCTAACCAAGCATTAAAACGCCATTTGTCTGAGTTGTAGGCCGAACGGAGCGGTAAATACGGAACAAAATGTATACAAATGTTATAAACTTGTATACATTTTTTCATACCAAACTCCTTACTTTTTAACACGATAACGTTGGCGCGGGCTGTTTGGCTTATCCGGTATCGTGCGTTCAATGATACCTTTCTCCAAGGCCGGAGCAAGGTAAAATTGGCGAAAATGAGGTCTATGCACCAGCCCCATGCGCTCCATGAGTTGAGAGGCGGAGAGCGTATCAGAACCCAATGCCGATATCAGCTCGCGGAATGACTCTTGTTCGGTTGGTGTCAACTTGGTCGGAGCTTGATCGGAGCTTGATCGGTCAATAGTCGCCGCATCTGTTGCGTGAGGCATTTCCTGCAGCACATCACGAATCACCTCCAGCATGGAATGAACCAGGTATCAATCTAAGTCCCGGCGGGGGGGATGATGAAAAAAACGGGGCAGGCCTGATGGCTTGCCCCGGTGATAAAAAAGGGAATGTGTACTGGGCTTACACCAGCTGGGCGATGAGGGTTTCGCGGTCGCCGGGGCAGAAGTCCATGGGCGGGATTTCCGGCAGGGTGTAGCAGCCGGGGGCCAGGCGCATGCTGGCGCGGGCGGCGCTCACCATGACCTGGGCGGTGAGGGCCGGGTTGTTGATGCGCATCTCGAACTTGAAAATCTGGTTCTGCGTGGTGCCGGAAACACCCTTGCGCTCCATGTACACGCCGTGGCCCATGTCGCGCAGGGAGTCGATGGCGTCCACCTGCTTCACATGCGTTTCATCGTGGCAGAAGTAATCATCTGCCTTAATGGCGGCTTCCACTGCGGCAAAGTCGGCGCCGTCCTCCAGCTGCACGTACACCATGCGGCGGTGCACCCCGGAACCAGTCGGGATGGTGAGGGAGAGGGCATCCTTCACGCCGGCCTTGGAGCGGGCCACCACGCTGTGGCCCATGCTCATGCCCGGGCCGAAGTTGGTGTAGGTGATGCCCTTGGGTGCCATGGCCAGCATCATGGTGCGCATGACGGAGTCGGAACCGGGGTCCCAGCCGGCGGAGATGACTGCCACGGCATTGTTAGCCCGGGCCTGCGCGCCCAGGGAACGGCGCAGGTCCACGATGCCGCCGTGAATATCATAGCTGTCCACGGTGTTGATACCCTTGGCCAGCAGGGGAAGCGCGGTTTCCTCCACGCTGCGGGTCGGCGTGCACAGCAGGGCCACGTCCACCTGCCCCAGCTCGTCTATATCCGACACGGTCTTGATACCGTGCACGGGAGCGCTCCCGGCGCGGCGTACAATGCCTACTAATTCCATATCGGGCGCAGCGCGCAGTGCATCAACTGAGTACTTGCCGATATTCCCGTATCCTACGATGGCTACCTTAATCATCTTTTCCGTGGGGGGTGTTAAAGAATTATCAGAAAGGAAATTATCATTTCCTGCTATGCCGCTATTGTATACGAATCCCCCCCACCTGCGCAAGCGCAGATTTACGCGCTGTCATACTTTTTAGAATTATTCTTACATATAAACCCGGGAGCACTTCACGCGCACGCATGGAAACCGACATACCATTGCTGCCAATTTACCACTCCGGAAAGAAATTTATCAGAAAAACACAAATTTGAATTGACTTTTGAGGTGTATTGGAGTGTACTGGGGGTGCAGGAAAGTGCACCAAAACGCATGAATAGTGTCTCCACAGTAATGTTCACGGGCAACGTGACGCACAAGCTCGACCCGAAGAGTCGCCTGGCGATTCCGGCGGGCTGGCGTGACGCGCAGGGGGCTACGCTGTGGATGATAGACGCTCAGAATGAGGGATATCCGACACTGAAATGCTACACCAAGGAAAGCTTTGAGGAGATGGTGAACGGCATCCGGAGCCACGCAGAAGCACGTGGATTCGACCCAGCCGCCGTGAACCGCTACCTGGGCACCATCATCGGCCTGAGCTTCGAGGCCGAGGTGAGCAGCCAGGGCAAGCTTCTGATACCCAAGGCACAACGCGAACGCCTGAAACTGGCGGACACCGCGACCATTGTCGGCCGCGGAACGTATTTCGAAATCTGGGCACCGGCCGACTTCGAGGCCACGAAAGCACCCGATGCCCTGGCGAAACTGGAACTGGACAAAGTATTCGGCATTCTCACATGAGCAAGGTAGCAACACAGAGCCACGCGGCGGCAAGCTCCCCTGGCGGCACCTGCTACAAGGTGCTGATGTGGGAGGACGGTGCCCTGCCCGCCGCGCAGCTGGAAGCCTGGCAGACCGCCCGGCGCGACTTGCTCGCGCGTATGCGCGATGCCGGCATCGCCG
>JAFYRS010000101.1 GCA_017546845.1 Akkermansia sp. | reverse complement strand
CCTTGGGCATGGAGCTCATCATATCCGGATCAACCACAGCCACCACGGGGATATCGTGCGGGTCCACGCACACGAACTTGCGGCGCTTGGCTTCGTCGGTAATCACGTAGTTGATGGTGGTTTCAGCAGCGGTGCCGGCGGTGGTGGCCACAGCAATCACGGGCACGCACTTGTTCTTGGTGGGGGCAAGACCCTCCAGGCTCACCACGTCGGAGAACTCGGGGTTGTTGATGATGATGCCGATGGCCTTGGCGGTATCCTGCGGGGAACCACCGCCGATGGCAATCATGTAATCAGCGCCGGCGGCCTTGAAAGCGGCCACGCCGCCATTCACCACATCCACGCTGGGGTTGGCCTTCACCTTGTCGTAAATCTCGTATGCGCAACCGGCAGCATCCAGCAGGGTGGTCACCTTGGCCACCACGCCGAACTTCACCAGGTCAGCATCGGTCACAACCAGAGCCTTGGTGAAACCACGGCCCTTCACTTCGGCCACGATAGCCTCCACAGCACCGTGGCCGTGGTAGCTCGTCTCATTCAGAATAAAGCGTTTTGCGGACATGATGCTACTATACCAGTATCTGCCGCCAATGCAACAAAAAATATACGATAGTATGTAATCGGCATTCAGCGGCATACCCTGCCGCTGAATCATACCTGAGCGCTAGCGAAGGTATTTCATCCTTTGCGTAAGCAAAGGATTTTATGCACCGCACTGCGGTGCTTTCATACACGCCGCCGGCGTGTAATTCATTGAGTCACGCGCCAGCGGGACGACTTACTCTATGGCCCGCTGATACTTCTTGCTCTGCTTCGTTCTGATAGTCGGCCCTTGCGGGCCTCAATGAAATCCACTGCTAGCGCAGTGGATGAAATACCGCAGTGCCTGCGGTATGAAATGCGGCGTTGCCGCATGAAATACCCGCCTCGCGGCGGGTATGAAATACGCCGCTGGCGCGGCGTATGATTTATATCACGGATTCATCCCCTGCTGCTGGAGGAGGGCATCCGGATTCGGGTCGCGCCCCATGAAGGCGCGGAACGTCTCCATCTCATTGCGGCTGCCGCCGGTGGAAAGCACCTCGCGGCGGAAGGCGGCGCCCGTCTGCGCATTGGTGGGGCCTTCCTGCTCAAAGCGGGTAAAGGCATCTGCGGCCAGCACCTCTGCCCATTTGTAGGAATAGTACCCCGCGGCATAGCCGGAGGAAATGCAGTGGCTCAGGCAGCGCATGATGGAAGGCCCGCTCTTGCTCAGCGGCAGGTTCCAGGGCTCCAGCAGCTCGCGGCTGGCCTCATCCAGGTTGCGCCCGCGGAACTTGCTCTCGTAATTGATATGCATCTCCAAATCCAGCTTGGCCATGCGCAGCTGGCTCATCATATCCAGCCCCGGCAGGAAAAAGCGGTTCTGCTGCAGCTTCACCAGCATCTCAGCCGGCAGCGGCTCATCGGTCTCCCAGTGGCGGGCGTATGCCATCACCCCTTCAGGAATCCACACCCAGTTCTCATTCATCTGGCTGGGCAGCTCCACAAAGTCGCGCGCCACGCGGGTGCCGGCGTGGGAGTAAAGCTCCGTATCGCTCAGCATGCTGTGCAGTGCATGCCCGAACTCATGGAAAATCGTGAGCACATCCATGTGCGTGAAGAGGGCGGGCTTGCCCTCCGTGGGCGACTTCAGGTTGCACACCAGCACGCAGAGATGCGGCGGGCGCTGGCCGTTCACCACCGGATAATGGCGCAGCCCCATGACCCAGGCGCCGTCGCGCTTGGTATCGCGGGGGTGCAGGTCCATATACACGGAGCCCATGTGGCGGCCGGTGGCCACATCGTGAATAGCATACAGCTTCACCTCCGGAAGCCACACCTCCTGCACACCGGCAGGCAGCTGCTCACCCGGCTGCGGGCAGCTGGTGGGCACTTCGGAAATGCGGATGTTGTACAAACCTTCATATATGGAGAACATGCCCGCCAGCACATTCTCCTTCTTGTGGTACGGGCGCAGGGCCTCGCTGTCGAACCCGCAGACCTCCTCGCTCATCTGGCTCATGTAGTAACTCACATCCCAGGGGTCAAGCTGGGAAAGGCGGCGGCCTTCGCGCTTAGAGGCAAACTCAAGCAGCTGGGCCACATCGCGGTCAAAAGCAGGCTTGGAACTGCGCATCAGATTATCCACAAACTCCAGCGCGGCAGCCCCGCTGCCTACCATGCGGCGCGCCGTCACCTTATCTGCATACGTGCCAAAGCCCAGCAGGGTAGCCAGCTCGCGGCGCAGCGCCATCACGCGGTCCACCACCGGGGCATTGTCATACTCCGGCGTGTTGCCCTCGGTGCCGCGTCCCTCCCAGCACAAACGACGGGTTTCCTCCACATCGCAAAAGCGCAGCACATCCACCACGCTGGCGTAATCCAGCGTAATGAGCCACTGCGGGTTCTCCGGCGTGCCGAATCCGCGCTCCTGCGCCCTGGCAGCCGCGCGGGACATCCACTCCGGGCTCATGCCGGCCAGCTGTGCCTTATCCGTAATCACCAGCTGCCAGGCATTGAAAGAATCCTTGCAATTCTTATCAAACTGAAGCTTCAAGGCAGAAAGCTCCTTCTCAATTTCCAGCTTACGGGCCTTCTTTTCAGCGGGCAGATCCGCGCCGCTGTCCTTGAACGAATCCATCACCTGCTGCACAAAGCGCTGGCGGGCAGGCGAAAGCTGGCGCACCCAGGACTGGGTGCTCGCCGCGCGCAGCACCGCCCAGAGCTTCTCGTGGGAGCTGACAGAAGCGCTGTACTCCGCAATCAACGGGCTTACCTCATCCATGGCAGCGCGCCACTCCGGCGAATCCATGAGATACGCCAGGTTGCTCATCAACTGGTCAACATAGCCCAGCTCCACATCCAGCGCATCATACGCTGCAAAGGTATTCTCCCACGTAGCCTGGCCGGGCTGCACCTGGCAGATGGCCTCCATGCGCTGCTTTGCCAGCTCAATCGCCTTGCGGACATCTGTCACAGACTGCTGCGGAGTCAGCGCAGACCAGCGGGGGTATTCCCCACCCCATTCCAGGTACGGGTGCTGCGCAGCACTCACCCCGGCCTGGGGGACCTCTGCCTGCAGCGTAGTGACATTACCCACCAGCATCCAGATGGCTGTAGCAAAAATCAGCGGCTTCATCTTCATGCTTTTATGTACGCAAAAACACACCTGCTTCTTTCAATCATTTTTTGTGAGCCCGAGAAGCCACTGATTTTCACTTCGCACCTCGTACTTCCGAATTCGTAAATCGTCCTTCGTCATTCGTAAATCTCAGATACCGCTGCACCACCGCACCAATCGTCTGCTGCACCGTGGGCATCGGAATCCCCAGCTGCGTGGTAAGCCGGGCATTGCTCATCCCGGTGTAACGCGGGCGCGGCTCGCGGAAAAAGGGCACCTCATCCAGCTTCTGCTGCTCTACCGGCGGGGCTGCATCCAATGCCCCCTGCTCCACAGCCGCCTGCAGCGCCAGCTGCGCGCAGTGCCACCAGCTCAGCGGCTGCCCGCTGCTGCACAAATGCACCACTCCGGCATATTCCCCCTCGCCCAGCGCCAGCACAGCCCGTGCAATATCTGCCGCATCCGTAGGCAGCGATTCCTTATCCGCCACCGCGGCCAGCGGCTGCCCCGCCAGTGCGCGCGCCAGCGTGCTCT
>JAFYRS010000100.1 GCA_017546845.1 Akkermansia sp. | reverse complement strand
CGCGAAATCGGCGCCATTGACCGCCAGAAACACCTCACCAACACCGGGCGCAGCCTGGCACGCCTGCCGCTCGACCCGCGGCTGGGCCGCATGCTGCTGGAAGCCGAGCACGAAAAAGCGCTGGCCGAGGTGCTGGTCATTGTGGCCGGGCTCAGCATCATGGACCCGCGCGAGCGTCCGGCCGACTTTGCCACCCAGGCCGACCAGGCGCATGCCCAGTGGAAAAACGAGGACAGTGATTTCCTCTCCATGCTCACCCTCTGGCGCGCCACGCTCGAATTCAAGGAACGCCACACCCTGCGCCGCAACCAGCTCCGCAAGTGGTGCACGAAAAACTATGTCAATTTCCTGCGCATGGTCGAATGGCACAACCTGGTGCAGGATTTGGGCTCTGCCCTGCAGGACACCATGCGCTGGCGCATCCCCGCCCTGCCCGAGGAGCATAAACAGGCCACCCCGGAGATGATTCACCGCGCCCTGCTGGCCGGTGCGCCGCTGCAAATCGGCTTCTGGAGGCCGGAGGACAAGGTATACCGCGGCGCGGGCGGGCGCGATTTCTCGATTTTCCCGGGTTCCGGGCTCTTCAAGCGCAAGAAGCGCGCAGAATGGCTCATGGGCGCCGAGCTGGTGGAAACCACCCGCCTCTACATGCGCCGCGCCGCCGTGCTCGACCCGGTGTGGGTGGAGCAGATTGCCCCGCAGCTCTGCGCCCACCATGCCTACGATGCCACCTGGGACAAAGCCAGCGGCCAGGTACACGCCAAGGAACGCGTCACCTGCGGCGGGCTCACCATCATCGATGGCCGCCGCGTGAGCTACGCCCGCTACAACCCGGCAGGCGCGCGCGAAATCATGATCCGGGACGGCATCATGGCCGGCGAAATGAAATCCCCCGCGCCCTACCTGAAACACCTGGCCGACATGCGCGAACGCGTGCGCCTGGTGGAATCGAAACTCCGCCGCCGCGACCTCATCTGGTGCAGCGAAGGCGTCTTCCGCTTCTTTGATTCGGTGATTCCGGCAGATATCTGCTCCGAGCAGGCGCTCCGCCGCTGGCGCGACAAGATGGAGCAGCGCCAGCCGAAGCTCCTCTGCGTGCCCTACGAGGATTGCGTCTACCCCGGTGAGGATGAGGTGCGCGCCGACCTCTACCCGGATGAACTCGACCACGCCGGGCAGACCTACGAGGTGTACTACCACCACGCCCCCGGCGAGGCTGATGACGGCGTTACCCTCGGGGTTCACATTGACCAGCTGGCAGATTTCCCGGACTGGCTGCCCCAGTGGGGCGTGCCCGCCCACCTGGCAGACCGTGCGGAAATCCTGCTGCGTACCCTGCCCAAGGATGTGCGCATGTTCCTCATGCCCATCAGCTCCGCAGCAGATGACTTTGCCGAGGACTGGTTCGACCGCGAGCCCGACCGCCCGCTCCCGCAGGCCATTGCCGAATTCGCCATGCGCCGCAGCAACAAGTTCTGCAATGCCTCCCAGGTGGATATGGGCAAACTGCCGCCGGAATTCATCACCAAAATCTGGGTGAGCGATGACAAGGGCAATGAGCTCGCCCTCGGCACGCATGCCGACATCCTGCGCGAGAAACTGGCCCAGTACCAGGAAAAACGCTTTGCAAAGAAAGCCGCCCGCTCCTTCTCTGCCACCCCCATGACCCGCTGGGACTGCGGCGACCTGCCCGCCACGGTGGAAGTGGGCAATGGCACCGGCTACCCCGCGCTGCGAGAGGACGGTGACCAGGTGAAGCTCCACGTATTCCCCAGCGCAGAGGAAGCCGCCCTACACCACCGGCGCGCCGTGCGCCGGCTTGCCCTCATCAAACACGGCGACTTCCTCAACAGCATCCGCAAAAAGCTTCCTATCAAGAGCATGGAGGCCAGGCTGGCGCTCACCACCGTGGGCCAGCAGCCCAAAAACAACTTGCACGATACCGTGTACGCTGCCATGGATGCTGCGCTGGCAGCCCCCCTCCCCCGCACTGCAGCAGAGTTCGATACCGCCTGCCTCCGCATGCGCGAATCGGTATACGACCGCATCGCCGGTCCGCTCGGCAAGCTCTGGGAGCAACTGGCCGCCACCGATGCCGCCGTGCGCCAGTACTGCCTCACCGCCGGGCGCGACCGCTTCGGCGCGCAGATTGCCGAGGACGTTCAGCGAGAGTGGCAGTGGCTCACCCGCCCCTGGTTCCTCTCTGCCGCAGAACCCGCCCAGCTGACTGATTATTCCCGCTTCCTCCGTGGGCTGCAGGAACGCATCAAACGCATTGCCCAGCAACCCGCCGCCAAGGAACTGGAGCGCATCGCCACCCTCAACGCCGCCGTTTCTCCCCGCTTCTTCACCGAGTACGACCGCCACACCGACTCCCCCGCCTGGCTGGCCTACGGGTTCATGGTGGCAGAGTTCCGGCTTTCCCTCTTTGCCCCCGCCCTCGCCGCCAAAGGCCGCGCCTCTGCCAAGAAACTGGAAGCCGCAGCCGTTTTGCTGTAAATAACTTGAATTATTTTGTGTAAAAAACAAGATTGAATCTTGCTTTTTACACAAAACGAGCCAACCAACTTTATTTCAACGGTTAAAGGAAGGCTCGGTTTCCCGGGCATTAAGTTGCTCCTCCAGGTGTTTCAGACGTTGTTTTGCCCGCTTGTTCCAGAAGCGGCAGAACTCAATCCAACTGGCCGGAATGATGGTCGAATAAATGACAAAGGCGACAGCATCAGAAGTAAAGCCCCCCTGGCAGACAGGGAGAATGACAAGCCCCAGCACCAGTGCCACCACCAACCAGAGCCACATAAAAACGGGCTGTGTGGACAGGAACTCAACCCTGGGATTGCGGGGCTCGAGGGATTCCGGCAGGAATGTAAGGCGATTCCCGATACAGAGCGTCGATGGCACTGATAAACGTCGCCAGTTTTCAGCAACGGGGTCTACGCCGCTTTTGACATGATGCAGCCGATCGCACAACCACCAGCAGCTGCAAACCAGGATGCACAGCTGTTCTTCCTTACTGCGCTGGTGAAACACCTCCTCATCCGCATCATTCAACAATTCAAATGACATGTTGGGCGCAAAGCAAAACGGTTTATCCATCGGCCGCAGTACAGAAGCCAGCGCGTAATCACGGCCAAGCAGCAGCGCATACTTGCTGCTGGAATAAGCTTTTGCATTTCCCCGGGATTCCCCCTGCCGGTATGCCCACAGGAAGCGACGGTCCGCATCATCCTCTGCGACTTGCAGAATCATCTTCCCGACACAATTACTCATTTCAAGGCTGTGCGGTTTTGTGTGATTATACCACCCGTATTTTGTTCCGTTGATAAGGAAATCACCTGCAGTGCCCGTCAGATACTTACCATGGGAACTGAGACTGATGCTATCCTCGCCCATCGTGATGAGAAGTTTCGCCCGCAGAGTACTGTTATCGTACTCAATGGTGGCAATCTCCCGCCGATTTCTGCCCAGAATGCGCCCATGGAACGCCTCCTTTGTCGTCACAAAGCCGAAATCGCCCGTTTTGTCGATGTGGATATTCATCATTCTATAACTACCGCGCTTACAAGCTGCATCATGATAACAATGAGAACCAGGATTTTCAAGCAAAGGCTTCCAGAATGACGGGGTTAATTGTAATTTATTGGCGAGCGGCCTGTCTCGGCGAAGCTTTAGCGAAGACGGAAGCGAGCGGAATTCATAGCCCACGGTAGTGGGCGTAAGATGGTAGCCGGGGGTAAGCTCGCGCAGCGAGCGCAGCCCCCGGTTATTTCAAAAAAGAATCGGAGCCCGTGATAACGGGTGACAGAAAGGTTGCGTCAATAAGTTGCATCGCATTCTGTCACCCATTCCATGGG
>JAFYRS010000099.1 GCA_017546845.1 Akkermansia sp. | reverse complement strand
GAGGATTTGTTTGGCACGGTCGATGATGGGGGTGGGCAGGCCGGCGAGGCGTGCCACCTGGATACCGTATGATTTGTCTGCCGGGCCGGGAAGCACTTTGCGCAGGAAGACGATTTCGTCTTTCCACTCGCGCACTTCCACATGCCAGTTGCTCACGGCGGGGTGGGTGTGCTCCAGGTCTACCATTTCGTGGTAGTGGGTGGCAAAGAGGGTGCGGGAGCCCAGTATATCGTGCAGATGCTCAGCCACCGCCCAGGCGATGGAAAGGCCGTCGAAGGTGGCAGTGCCGCGGCCGATTTCGTCCAGAATGACCAGGGAGCGGTCGGTGGCGTTGTTGAGGATGAGGGCGGTTTCACTCATTTCCACCATGAAGGTGGATTGCCCGCGGGCGATGTCATCGCTGGCGCCCACGCGGCAGAAGATGCGGTCTACCAGGCCGATGCGGGCGGAATCTGCCGGCACGTAGGAGCCAATCTGCGCCATGAGGGTGATGAGGGCCACCTGGCGGATGTAGGTGCTCTTGCCAGCCATGTTGGGCCCGGTGAGGATGAGCACGCGCTGGGTCTCCGCCTGCATTTCGGTATCGTTGGGCACAAAAGCGGATTCGGTCTGCACCTGCTCGATGACCGGGTGGCGGCCGTTGACGATGTGTAAATCGCGGCTCATGTCCAGCACCGGGCGGCAGTAGCGGTAGCGCTGGGCTGTTTCAGCCAGGGAGAGGAGCACATCGGCCTCTGCCAGGGCCTCCGAGGTGGCCTGGATGCGGTCGATGTACTGCGCCACCTGTTCGCGCAGGTGGCAGAAGAGCTCGTATTCCAGCTGCCGGGCGCGTTCATCTGCCCCCAGGATGGTGCCTTCCATTTTCTTGAGCTCATCGGTCACGAATCGCTCGGCATTGGCCAGGGTTTGCTTGCGCACGTAGCGGTCTGTGGGGACTTTGGAGAAATTGGCCTTGGTGACTTCGATGTAGTAGCCGAAGACGTTGTTGTAGCGGATTTTGAGGGAATCGATGCCGGTGGCGGCACGCTCGCGGGCTTCCAAATCAGCCAGCCAGTCCTTGCCTTCGCGGGAGGCGGCGCGCAGTTCATCGAGCCGCGCATCGTAGCCGTCCCGGATCATGCCGCCCTCCTTGATGGTGACGGGCGGTTCATCCACCACGGCACTGGTGAGCAGGGCCGTCAGCTCCTCGAAATTGCCGATGCGGGCGACCAGGGGGGTGAATTCCTCCGCATGCTGCTGCAGGGCTTCCAGGTCTGCCACGATGGCGGGCAGATGCTCCAGCGAGGTGCCCAGGGCCAGCAGGTCGCGGGCATTGCCGGCCCCCTGCGAGAGGCGGGAGACCAGGCGCTCGGTATCGCGCACGCCCTTGAAGGAATGGCGCAGCTCCGACATCAGGAACGGTTCTTTCAGGAATCCGGCGATGAGATTCTGGCGGCGCAGCAGTTCCTGCATGTTGCAGGTGGGGTGCAGAATCCAGTCGCGCAGCTTGCGGGCGCCCATGGGGGTGCTGGTCTTATCCAGCGTGCCCAGCAGGGTGTTCTTGTGCCCGCCGCGCGCTTCCACCAGGTCCAGGTTGCGTCGGCTCGCGGTGTCAATCATCACGGCGTTTTCCGTGGCGCGCAGCGAGAGGGTGCGCAGGTGGTCGGTCTGGCGGCGCAGCTGGTGCTTCAGGTAGTGCAGGATGGCCGTGGCCGCCCCCAGTGCCGGGCCCAGGTGGGCACAGCCGAAGCCCTCCAGCGAGTGCACGCGGAAGTGCGATTTCAGGAAGGTATCCGCCAGCCCGGGCAGGAAGGTGTAGCCATCGTAGAGCAGGGTGACGGGCATGCCCGGAAAATCCTCTGCCTGTTCCTGGCTGATGAGCAGCTCGCGCGGCTGAATGCGGGCCACTTCCTCGCTCAGGGCCTCCTGGCTGGGGTAATCCGCCACGGTGAACTCACCGGTGGTGTGGTCGGCGCAGGCGAGCCCCCAGGTGGCTTTGTCGTGGAAACAGGCGGCAATGTAGTTATGCTCCCCGGCGTCAAGCAGGCTCATGTCGGCCAGGGTGCCGGCGGAGATGATGCGGGTGATTTCTCGCGGCACCAGCTTACCCGGTACCGGGGTGGCCATCTGCTCGGCAATGGCAATGCGCTTGCCCAGTTTCACCGCCTGGCCGATGTAGCCCTCTGCGGCGTGGTAGGGCACGCCGCACATGGGGATGGTCTGGCGCTTGGTGAGCGTAAGCCCCAGCGCAGCGGAGCATTCCACTGCGTCCTCGAAGAACATTTCGTAGAAATCTCCCAACCGGAAAAACAGCCACACATCGCCCGGCAGTGACTGCTTCATGCGCAGGTACTGGTCCATCATGGGGCTGAGTGCGGGCTTTTCTGCCATAACGTACGGCATTCTATCCCACACACAGCCGCATTTCAAGCTTTTTGCTTGTCGTATTGAGGCAATGCCCACCTACAGTGGGGGCTAATTTTGTTTATTCCTAAGTTGTTTAGCCTCATTTAATATATATTTGCACTGGCGTACGCGGTTTTCGTAGATGTCTCGCTTATGGCCTTTATACATGTATTTTTTGAGGGTAAACATCAGCAAGGATGCGTATAACTTGAAGAACCCTGGCAATTGGTAGTGAATGCAGTGCTTTCCGACATGGGCTTCAATGTCGCGCCGCATTTCCTGGAACTGTGGTGCAAAATGTTCCGGGCAGCCTACGGCATCAATCAGGAGAAGCAGGTCATTGGCGTCATCCCAGATGAACCTTTTGTATTTGAAACGGAAATCGGCCAAGTCGAAAAACCTTCTGTAGGCTGCTTCCTGATAATTTGATTTGGATGCTGAATTCTGGAAGTCAATCAATTTAACGATACCTTGCTCTTTGTCGTAAAGCATTTGGTTCAGGTACAAATCCCGGTGAACAATATCGCTCTTTCTGAGGGTACAGAAGATGTCGTAGATGTTTTTAAGGATGATGATGCGATCCTCATCCGTCACCTCTGTGGACGCAAGAAAATCGGAGAGCATTACGCCCGCGGTAAAGCAGGTCGCACAAAATGCATAGGGCCGACGGAAGTAATAGCCGACCGCATCTACGAAATGAACAGGATCCAGTTCGTGTAAGTGCTTATAGGCATAGTACTCAGCTTTGACAAGATAAGCATCTGCTGTTGATTTGATGAAAATCTTCTGCCCCTCTGGCGTTTCAGCGGTGAAAAACTGGTTCGTTCCGAAGCGTCCGCTCCCCGTGTCGTTTACGGGTTGTATATTCCTGTAATCGAACTTATCACGAAGAAAGGTGATGAAGTTTTCGGTCTGGGCGATTTTCTTTCTGCGGAATCTCATGATGTTATGTTGTAAGAATGTGTGGCGACACGTAGCCCCGGGGACGGGGGATGGCTTAATTCTTGATTTGCTGCGTTAACGCATGATATACCTGGGCCGAGAGTCCAGTATAATCTTTGTATTCATAGTGTACTTTGTCCTCGAATGTTTTGCCTTCCATGAGGGCATAGGCATCAAGATAGGGGATATTCAATTCCTTTGCGAGTTTTTCAAAACGCAGATTCAATGTTCTGATGGTCCTGTTCAAGGCTTCATCAGGCCGGTATGGGCTGTGTTCTGTAGCGCGGGCCAGCACATTGATGGCTACGAGTTTGCGGGAATCTTGTCCAAGTTTCAGGAACAGTTCCCGTAATTCATTTTCAAAGGCATCGGAATAGTGTTCAGACAAATGATGCGTTCCGTAGCAGATGCCGATAACTTTGTGGTGCGGTTTGAGTGCAAGCATGATCTGCTCCTGCGTACTTTTCTCCAGAAGGTCGGCACTGGAGGAAAAAATATCACTGCTTTTTCTTAAATCTTGGTTGTTGCTCCTGATAAGGCGCATATTGGAATCTCCGATAAGCAGGAAAGGGGATTTTTCATGCGCTTGCAGATTATCCCAGAGAACCGGTATATGCCCGGGTGAACCAATACATTTTTTGATAGTTTCGGCTATTTTGATGGCCAGAAATCGCAGGACAAGCCCTCTTCTTCCATTTTCTGTTGCATCAGCTTTCCTGATTTTCCTGATTTTTGAAAAATGAAAACGGCAGAGTTCCTGGTGCACGAGGTAACGTCTGGGATAACAGGCTGAGTCCTGGCTTTGCAACCCATATTGCAGAGCCAGCGCCTCCAGGTCCATGCAGGGTAATTGGTGCTCGGTTGCAACTTTCCGGCACTGCGCGTTAGCTGTTTCATCATTAGGTTCTGCCTGCCGGTATTTGGCAGACTTCAGCCAGGCGGGAGGAGCCGTAAGCAGTATATACCGCGATTTGGCATACCTCCCGCGCAAGCTCGGCAGTATGGCGGACGCAGAACCATCCAGTCCGCCTTCACATATGAGCACAAGCGCATAGCTGAAGCGCTGCATCTGCTTTTCTGCCAGTTCCCGCAACCTCTGTACGCTATCGGCATACACCGCATCTATCGGCCATTCGCACTCCCGTTGCAGACTCGGAATGATGGAGTTGACAAAAATGTCACCCACCAGTAGAATTCGCCCGTAGTTGCCGGCGTGAACCCAGGTACCGTGGTAGTTCATATGCGTGTGTTGCCTGCTCAGCATTCGATGATGTCCCACCCTGGCAGCTGGTGAGACCGGGCGATATCCTTACCTTGAGGCGACTGGTTCCATTTATCGGGTAGAATCACTTTCTTGTCATCAGAATATGAGAGAATGGCAGGCATGAGACTGAACCCGGAATTGGAAATAATGGCGTGCCTGCATTCCTGCATTAACCACAAATCAGCAGTTGGATTTTCTTCTGTTCTGTTTTCAATGAATACAAAGCAGCCTTCCTTGTTTGAGAGGAGTTTTCGGACATAGCTCTCATCGTTTGAGAAGACGTAGAATACGCAATCCGGCACCATGCTGCGCATCTTTTCAATGGCATTCAGGTAGTATTCTTCCGTGCAGACTTCATGCATGGAACCTATAAAGTCTCCTCGCCGGATATGCAAGGCACACGATTCTGTATTGTGTATTTGTTCTGCCAGAATTTTTTCTTCAGGCGTCAGTTCGATTTGCATTTTGAAGAGTTCTTTAAAGTCATCAATATATTCAAGGATATATGACATGTTGAACTCATAGCTGTACAGATAGACGGAATGCGGTGGGAGTGAAATGGACGCGGGCTTTTCTCTCCCGCGTTTCATGGCAGTGTCCGTGTAGAGAAAGTCGAAAAAAGAGGATGGCTTCATTACGCACTCTGCATAACGCTTCCGTATTTCCGGAAATGCTTCAAACAGGAGAAGCCTACGATTCTTGTTGCCGTTTAAATCCAGCCCGCTGTTGTCAAACCAGGATAAATCAAGATAAAGAGGCAGATTTCTTCTCTTTGCATAGTAATACCCTTTGGCAAACATGAACATCTGAGAGGTAATCCCTCCATCGACATAGCGGATAACTTTTGGCTCAAACAAATGCAGCTTCTGAGCCAGTTGTTCGAGCTTCAGTGTTTTGATTAAGCTGAGAGCCGTCGATTTGAGGGGATGCAATGCCAGGAATTTGAGCTCTCTGAGAATACGTTGATGTATGCGTGGCTTTTTCATGTTCAGCAGATATTTATGAGTTACTTTTTCTGCTTTTTATACCTAGTTTAATTTTCCACCATTTCAGTTTGTCGCTCAAGTTAAGCCATTTGGGGAAGTCTGGCAACACTTCCAACACTTGCTGTTTCATACTGGGAACTTTTCTGAGATAGAAGATAGCTATTTTACCCATGACTCGCTGAAAGTATTTCCGGTAACGGTCGTTGCTGTCTTTGTTGTATCCTTGCAGCATGCGGATTTCGCTGTACCAGGGATTGAAATAGCTTTCATTTATTTTGGTAGATAAACTCCAGCTGCCCGGGGTAAGGAATCGGTATGCTACCATTTTTTCTGCAAAGAAGTACACTTTACCGCGCAACGCCAAGTGAATATTCAGTGGGTAATCTCCCACATGACAGTTGCGAGCGTAGTCTGGGTAATCCTGCATCAATTCCCAGCGGTAAAGCATGGATGCAGTGTATATCCAGGCACCACGCTTTACAATAACATCTTTCAGTGGAATTTCGCGGCTGGAATTATAACGATGCCAGTTCAATTCCCCATCTGTTCCCAGTACCCGGGCATCTGAACAGGCCAGGCTATATTCCGGGTGTGCCTCCAGAAAATCCACTTGTTTTTGAAGCTTCAGCGGGTCTGTCCAGTAATCATCACCTTCGCATTCAGCAACGTATTTGCCTTTCACGTGGGCATTCACAGCTCGAATTAGACTGCCATCGCGCTTGGAATACTGGTTTTCCGTCTGTAGAATGGGTTTGATGATGTCCGGGTATTTGGTGGCGTATTCTCTGATGATATCGGCGCTGCCATCGGTAGAAGCATCATCATGAACGATGGCTTCAAATGGAAAATTTGTCTGCTGCATCACAAAGCCATCGAGACATTTTCTCAAAAATGGTTCGTGATTGTAGACAAAACAGCGAATTGAAACAAGAGGGGACGACATAGCGACAGGATGGAGATGGCTTCCTCAATTAACGCTGGATGCCGTGGCGACTGGTTTTCAGAGTATCGGTCAATGCATCTACGGCAGCCAATTTTCGAGAGAAATATTCCTTGATGAATGGGGTTGCGTACATGGAACGGAAATATTGGAAGCCTCTGATTTCTGGATGAGTATTGATTTCCATCATTCGGAATCCCTTATCTGTTATCCCGATGTCAAATCCCATGTATTCGCATGTATTGAAGCGCTTTGATATATTCTTAATTATGGTGCAAAGAGTATCAAAATCTGCGATGTGCCCATTCAAAATCCCTCCGGAATCTGGATGGACAGCCGCATTTTGAATCTTATGAGCATATATCAGTTTAGCGTCTCCCCATCGTCCGGTGTCGACATCGACATCTGCATACAGGGTGTAGACATCAGGATTTTTACCATCCAACATGACGTAGTTTGCCTCACCTGAACATTTACTGGGGAAGCGGAGATAGGAACGGACAATTTGCGGGTCCACCCCATTTTCATTAATGACCAGAATGCGTAAGGTATGAATCAGCGGTGAGATAAGGGAGAAATCCTGGCTGGGGCGGAGATATTCCTGGAACACATAGTTCGGATGAGACAACACAAAGTCTTTGATGTCTTTCTCTGTCACGACGGAACCATTGATGTAAAATTCATCGTTCTTGTATTCCATGTGGCAGAAACCTTTAGACATGGTGTCATTGTTTGGTTTGCAAGCCAGATCACGTTCTGCTTTCAACAGTTGGATGAAAGTATCAAGAGATTCAGGATTCGGAAGATGATTATCCAGACTGGGACGCAGGCCATTGGGCATGCTGTAATAGTAATATCTGGGAAGTAAGTACTCGAACTCAGAACCCGCCAGCATGTGCTTGAGGGTGAGTTTATCGTTTACCCAGATACGTGCCCAGCTGTTGAGAGGCCAGCTTCTGTAAAATTCGTAGTCTGAGAGGTACTCATGATAATTTGATTCATTGAGGCCGTAGCCAGTGGCGTGTTCTGCAAGAAACCCGTGGCTGTGAGCCCACTGCATGTACTCTGCATCAAAGAGCGCAGTCTCTTTTTCCTGCTTCAAAGCATCGAGATAATATTTGGCAAACTTTTCCGTAAATCCATGCTCCAGCAGATTCGGTAATTGATTGATGACGGTCTTCATGTTTTGAGAATTTTAAATATAGTTAAAGAGTGCGGAAGAGTTCCGTTTTTTCTTCTGTTGTTCCTATCTTCTGGAATCCTAACTGGGTATAGAACTGCATGGCCCGAGTATTGTCGTTGCGGCAGAAAAGGCGAATCCCTGTAAATGGTGCTCTGATTTGAGTGATTTCGTTGAACAGCTTCTGTCCAAGGTGCTTTCCTGCTCGCGCTCCGGCAGTGCAAATGTATGGAACGAATATTTCCTTATCATCCAGGTTATAGTATATAACAAGCAAGGCGTCCAACTTTCCTTCGTGCCAGATCTCGTATGTGTTGCCAAAGGTTCTCAACTTTTTGGCATAGGAATCAATATCCACCTGCTCATTGAACGGGACAAGGAAATCGTTACTGTGTTCGATTAGAAAATCCCGTATATCTCCTTCGCTGGCTTTGTTCCGGACGATAACGGGGGCTGTGGTTTCATTGAGGTAGGTTTTCAGGCAGACAATATCGAAAGTGTTTTCTTTATAGTGGTCGAGCCGGTCAAACCAGATATCTTCCTGCGCTTCGATGGCTTCCAACTTAGCATAGAAATCCTCGTTGATGCATTCCTTGGGGATGATAACAACGCCGCAGTCGTCACAGACAGCAATGGCTCCGTCGTACTTAGCTTTGTGTGCTTCAATAATGGCGGCATCCAGATCCGGCTCCGGCTTTTTGTTAAAGCAGCCTACCGGCGTGAATCCTGTACACCAGATGGGATAATGTTCTCGTAACAGTGCTGAAGCATCGCGGAAGCGGGCATTGCAGATGATGGCCTCGGATTGCAGGTAAAGCAGAATGTACTTGGAAACCAAATCTCCGATAATGGCGCGATCTTCCTGATTGAAAGACTCAATAAAAACGATATCTCCTTTCTGGGTGTCACGAATCATGTCGTGAACCGGGTAGTTGCTGTTCGAACAGGCGTATACCCACTTGATAGCACCCACTTTGTAGTGCCCCTTGCAGATAGGCATAACTCCTTCCAGTGCTCCGGATTTGCCGAGACAATCCGCCACCTCAGTGGTACTTACTCGGTTTCGCTTGATGTAATTGACAATTTTGTCTCTCATTTTTCAAAAGTAGTTCATTGGTTCTGCTGCTTTTATGCGGGGATAATCTGCACCCTTTGGCTTATTTCATCCATCAGATTCCTTAATTCCTGGTCAGAATCAGCATAGGCAATGTAGAAGCCTATGCGCGCGGCATCGTTTTCAGCCTTTTTGATGTAGTCTCCCGGTTTGAAATTGAATTCGTAATGATGTACTTGTGATGATGCTTTCAGGAAATCCTCACCCTGGATTTCTTTGATAACCCCGCTTTCGAAATCAGTGTCAAAGAATCGCAGAACGGCACATCTTCCTTGCGGAATCTTTTTTATTTCCGGTAGTGTGACCGGGTTACCCAGTGCCGAACAAATCAGAGCGTGGTAATTGTCGCAACCGGACATGAGCGGGACGATGTCAGAGGAAATCATATTCCCTCCGCCACGGGCTGCAATCTCAATGAGCCAGAATTGCCCATTCTCATATTTGTATTCAGCGTGTGTCAGCGTGCCGTCTGCCAATTGGGATGCGTGTACAAATGCATCATTGGTCGCTGCTAGCTGAGTGTAATCGTATTTCTCGTTGTTGTGGGAGAAATATAATTCGTAGGCAATATTCTCATTGAAATCATAATGTTTTTTTTCAGAGATGGCCAATGTTCTATGCTCCCCGTTTATGACAATACCATCGACGGTAAACTCCCGCCCCTGGATGTAGCGTTCGAGTATAACCTGTTTATCCTGTTTGGAATATGACATGCTGCCTTCAAAATTCGTGATGATGTCTTCAATTGTTTTAATTGAGAATACACCACGGCTGCTGTTGGCATCAAGCGGTTTCATAATCAGCGGTGCTCCATGCCGATGATAGAAATCTACCGCTTCTTCTATTGTAGAACATTTTCTACTGGGGGGGGAGGGCAATTTATGCTGTTCTGAAAATTGTCGCATCATGCTCTTGTTTGTGTACAAAGCAGCATTGCTGGTACCCAGTGAAGGAAGTGAAAGCGTATCAGCTATGTACGCTACGGTTGGCATAGCGATATCACATTCTTCCGAGAGGACTGCGTCAATCCCATATTTGCGTGCAATATCCAGACAACGCTCTTTGTCCAGAATATCGGCTACTTCCGAGAAGTCCGCATAGGGAAAGGCGGGGGAATCCGGATACAAATTCACGACAAGTGACTTGAATCCCATTTCCCGGATTTTTTTCAGAATGGGAATCTGCCAGCGACTCCCTGCAATAACCATTATCAATGGCGTTTTCATCTGTGGAGAATCAGGTTGATAATAGAATTGATTTCTTCTTGCCTCAGCTCATGATGCAGCGGCAGGCAGATGACTTCGTTTGCCATGCGGGTCGCTACAGGCAGGTTGGACGCCGTTGCGCTGGGGAGTCCACGATATGTGGAGAAGGTGGAGATGAGCGGGTAGAAATATCGGCGTCCGAGGATATTGTGCTTCTGAAGACGGAAGTAAAGCTCATCTCTTGTTTCTCCGTATTCGGATGCATTCACGAAGATGGGGAAGTAGGAATAATTGTGTGTGACCCCTGGTACATCTTCCATGATGCGCAACCCCGGTACTCCGCGCAGCGCCGCGCGGTATTGTTCTGCCACAGCCTTGCGGGTGGCGATGGCTGAGTCCACATACTTGAGACTCAACAGGCCGTAGGCAGAGCGCACTTCATCCATCTTGCTGTTGATACCAGGTGCTACGACTTCTGTCTCGCCGGCAAACCCGAAGTTCTTGAGGTAGTCGATGCGTTGCTTCAAGGCGGCATCGCTGCAGACAAGGGCTCCGCCTTCGATTGTGTTGTAGGTCTTGGTGGCGTGGAAAGAAAGGGTGCTGATGTCACCTGCTTTGAGTACGCTTTCCCCATTTACTCGCACACCAAAGGCATGGGCGGCATCGTAGATGACTTTCAGACCATATTTGTCGGCAATGGCCTGGATGCGGTCGGTGTCGCACGGGGTGCCGTATACATGCACTGGCATGATGGCTGTCGTCTGCGGGGTGATGGCTGCTTCGATTTTGTCCGGGGCGAGGTTGCCGGTGACGGGGTCTACATCCACAAAGACGGGTTTGATGCCATTCCACCAGATGGAGTGCGTGGTGGCAACAAAACTGTATGGAGTGGTGATGACTTCGCCCGTGATGCGCAGTGCCTGCAGTGCGGTGATAAGGGGCAGGGTGCCGTTGGTGAACAGGCTGATGTAGGGTACGCCAAGGTATTCAGCCAGGGCTTTTTCCAGTTCCTGGTGGTAGTGCCCGTTGTTGGTAATCCACTTGCGCTGCCAGATATCCTGAAGTAGTTTTTGAAATTCTTCCAGCGGTGGTAAGAGGGGAGAGGTAACGGTAATCATATCTCTGGAAAGCTTATCTGTTTTTGTACATATCTTCGTAGTACTTCTCGTAGACGCCGGAGGTGATGTTGTCCATCCACTCCTGGTTGTCGAGATACCAGCGCACGGTCTTTTCGATTCCTTCCTCAAACTGGAGGGAGGGTTCCCAGCCCAGTTCGTTCTTGAGCTTGGTGGAGTCGATGGCGTAGCGCAGGTCGTGGCCGGCGCGGTCGGTCACATAGGTGATGAGCTTTTCGCTGGTGCCTTCAGGGTTGCCCAGCAGGCGGTCGACGGTTTTGATGACCACTTTCACGATATCTATGTTCTTCCACTCATTGAAGCCGCCGATGTTGTAGGTATCGCCGGTCTTGCCCTGGTGGAAGATGACATCGATGGCGCGGGCGTGGTCGACCACGTAGAGCCAGTCGCGCACGTTCTCCCCTTTGCCGTAGACGGGCAGCGGTTTGCCGTGGCGGATGTTGTTGATGAAGAGCGGGATGAGCTTTTCCGGGAACTGGTAGGGGCCGTAGTTGTTCGAGCAGTTGGTCACCAGGGTGGGCATGCCGTAGGTGTCGTGGTAGGCGCGCACGAAGTGGTCGCTGCCGGCCTTGGAAGCGCTGTAGGGGCTGTGCGGGTTGTATTTGGTGGTCTCCAGGAAGAATTCGCTGCCATAGGGGGCAGAGCCTTCCGGCTTGTCGAGCTCCAGCGCGCCGTACACCTCATCCGTTGAGATGTGGTAGAAGCGCTTGCCTTCCCAGTTGCCATTCCAATGCTGACGGGCGGCCTGCAGGAGGCTCAGCGTGCCCATCACGTTGGTGCGGGCAAAGGTGAAGGGGTCTTTGATGGAGCGGTCCACGTGGCTCTCGGCAGCCAGGTGGATGACTCCGTCGATGTCGTACTCCTGCATGAGGGAGCACATTTTATCAAAGTCGCAGATGTCGGCTTTGACAAAGGTGTAGTTTGTTTTGTCCTCAATATCCTTGAGGTTGGCCAGGTTGCCGGCGTAGGTGAGGGCATCCAGGTTGATGATGCGGTACTCCGGGTATTTGTTGACAAAGAGACGCACGACATGGGAGCCGATGAACCCGGCGCCGCCGGTGATGAGAATGTTTTTCATGGAAAAGTTATTTAAGTAGTTCGAGCAGACGCTGCCCATACGGATTTTTGCTCATGGGCTCAGCTACTTCACGCAGTTTTTCTGCGCTCATCCAACCGTTCCGGTACGCGATGGCTTCGAGACAGGCGATAACGAATCCCTGGCGCTTCTGCAATACTTCTACGAAAGTGGATGCTTCCGCAAGTGAATCATGGGTTCCGGTGTCCAGCCAGGCGAATCCGTGCCCCATGAGTTCTATTTTCAGGATTTTGCGATTGAGGAATTCCTGATTTACCGAGGTGATTTCCAGTTCTCCCCGGGGTGAAGGGGTAACATTTTCTGCTATTTGCACGACCTCGTTCGGATAGAAATACAGCCCTGCTACGGCGTAATGGGATTTGGGATTTGCGGGTTTTTCTTCGATGGAAAGGCAGTTGCCTTCCTTGTCAAACTCTGCGACGCCGAACTGGGTGGCATCGTTGACCCAGTAGCCGAACACGGTTGCGCAGCGCTCGTGCTCTGCGCGGTAAACAGCACGGCGCAGCATATTCACTAAACCGCTGCCAAAGAATATGTTATCCCCCAGCACGAGGCAGACATCGTCTCCGCCGATAAAATCCTTGCCGATGATGAAAGCCTGGGCCAGACCATCCGGGCGGGGCTGTTCGGCATAGGAGAAATTGACGCCGTAATCGCTGCCATCGCTCAGAAGCCGCTGGAAACCAGGCAGGTCCTGCGGCGTGGAGATGATGAGGATATCCCGGATCCCGGCCAGCATGAGGACGGAGATGGGATAATACACCATGGGTTTGTCAAAGACGGGGAGTAGTTGTTTACTCACGCCTTTGGTGATGGGGTAGAGACGCGTGCCGGAGCCGCCTGCGAGTACAATGCCTTTCATGCGCGGGAGAGAGTACGTTTAATTACCCTGCCAGCATACTCCAAACGGTATGTGATGTAAAGTATTTTTCGTTGTTTGCAAAGAAAAAGGCCTGCAAGCTCGAAGGGGGACTCTTTTTGTTGATGTTCTAATTACTTATGTATGAGGGTGGTACCACGCCTTGTAAAACCGGTTTTTTTGGCCCGGTTTCGTGTCTGATTTATCCTCTTTTCCGAGGTGTCTGCATCAGGCGGGTTTCAGCAGCTTTGCCTTGGCGTGCAGGTCGCGATACCAGGGTTGCCGGCGGACGATGGGACTCAGTTCTGCCAATGCCAGATTCACCAGCCGTGCCATGCGGTCTGCACAGGATTGGTGCAGGGCTGGTTCCTGCCGGTGCATCTCGTGTTCTGTGCGGCCGGCATAGCGTCGGTAGATGCTTTCCACCGTCTCGCGGGCAAATCGGTGGCAGCCTATGGTCACATATTCCCCGGTATTTTCTACCACGGGGTATTTTCCGCTTACTCGTGTGCCAAGGATGCGTCCTCGCTTCCAGAGTTCCAGGGCTTGCTGTAATTCCGGGGTGCTGATTCGTACCTGCCGGGTGGTGTGATAATGGTCATCTTCAGGGCAGTACCACACATCGTCTCGCGCGCACGCGTACGCGCGAATATCGGAAAGGCGAATTTTAATTAATCTCTCCAGTGCCAGCAGCAGGGCCTGGGGCAGGGTATCACCCTGTCCGTAACCCGGTGCAAGCGATGAATCGCGGTACAATTTTACTGCATTGAGCAGGTAAATCAGGGAATGGCTTTGCAGCAATTCCCATGTCACCTCTGTTACCATTTTCCACAGGTCTGGATGCCGCACGAAAAACTTCACCAGTTCATCATAGGCATTTGACCGCTTCTGTCTGGCTTCTGACCGTGCTTTGCGATTGTGGTCTTCTACCCGCACCAGTTTTTGCCGGGTGCGGATGTATTCCTTATCCTCTGCCCGGCTGAGCCACTGTTCCAGTTGCCCTTGCAGGCCGGGAAGCTGCTGCGTGCGCTTCAGCAATTCCTTCAGTTCCCGGCAGGTCTTCCGGTACTGGTTGCGTTCGTTGGCATAGGCTATGGTGCCTGCTTCACCCAGTTTCGGCTTTACCTCCTGCTGCATGATGGTGATGATGTGTTTCAACACCCCGGCATAACCGTCGCTGAATGTTTGGGCACCCCAGTGGCAATCCCGCACATCGGGCCAGGGCAGCTCGATGCAGCGGATGTGGTAGGGCACAGCCTGTCTCAGCCCGTACTGGTGTTCTGAGGTTGTGGTGGAATAATGGCTGGAGTTCAGCAGCATGTAATCCTGACCATCCCCATACACTGCTATGGGAGTGCGGTAGGAATAGGCTATGCAGTAATCCCGCTTGCGTTCCACCCTGAATCGGTTCCCGTCACTTCGTTCCCGCCCGTATTCACCCGGGTAGAACAACTCATGGGCCAGTTCTCTGCTTTTCTCACTCATTGCTTCTGTATACAATTCGCCCCGGTGCCTTTGTGGCATCGGGGCTTGGTTCATCAGGCATATGAGACGCAGGAATCGCAGAGACTCAGCATTTCCCTGAAGGCGCACAGGCAGGCCGATTTGTTGCCGTGGTAGTATATGCGCGGCGCTATGCCATCGTGTGCAGAATGCACGCTCACAGCATATTCCCGGCCATCGTGGCACAGGGTAATGAGCCGGGGACTCGGTTCATTGCTCAGGCTGTACCGCTCCAGGTGCGGATAATCCAGTTCCCTCAGTTCATCCATGATATCGGGTAATTTCATGCGTTTCATGGTGGCCCTCGGTTTCGTTCAGGCGATGAGTGCATCGCGTTGGGTCAGCAATTGGAATTCCTGCACATGCCCATTCTCCGGCACAGGCATCCAGTACCATGCCGATTCATTTTCACGGTAGAGGTAGGCGTATTCCACGCGCAGGTAATTGCGCGGCAGCTTCAGGTCGCGGGTGTACTCGTCCACGCTGCCGTATTGCAGGGGGGCGGTGCCATCCTCTCCCCGGTCGCGGCCATAGGCCACAGTCACCCCGTTCTGGGGCTTGTCGTAACTGTGTGGCCCGGTGGGTGCCGGATTTTCAGCCAGATAACTGATATCGCCCAGCTTAATCAGTTCTCTGACCCTTTCCGGGGTGTTGTAATGCTTCAGCAGCATCGCACCATTATAGCCGGGATAACCATCATACTGGCATTGAATGACATCCACAGCTCCGTTTGTTCGCTCTATGGCGATATTCGATTTCGTTCCCATATTGGTTCTTTCTGTTTCAGGTTAAAAAGAACCGGGCTGGTCACCATTGAGCAGCCCGGTGGTTCATCTATATATAACAAATGGAATCAATTGTTTATCAATCATCAAATCGAGAACAGGAAAGGGAGTTTCTGCTATGTAAAGGACTTTTCGATTTCTCGTTTTATATAGTGGACGGCGCAAAGGGTTCTTTGTTTGATCGTGAGAGATATAGGTAATACTCCGAAATGAACTGGGTTGTGATAAGCACCGATAGCTCGAGATAGGGTTACCTCTATGTATACCTCATTGCCAAGGTGCTTTTCACACAGCTTCTGCACTTGAGAACAAATTGCGCGGATGCCTTCATCTCCGTTTAGTGTACGATTTTGAGTAATTTCTTCAGCAATTTTATCAATGCTGGAGAGAATATGTGTTTTTAATTCGTTTCTGTTCATAATAACATGGTAATGGTGTTTATTTTCAAGGGGTTATTTCAAAGCATTTCGAAGCATTTGCCGCACGTTGTCACTCATGGGGTAAGGGTAGGCCAGGGTTGCTCGCCACACATCGAGTTGAACTGCGGTGAGTTCCGGAATCTGCCAATCCGGCGAGCTCTGAAGCCGGGGTGCTGCGCCCGGTTGGCCGTAAAGTTTTTTCACCAGGAAGCGGCGGACATAAAACCCGACCACCAGACTCAGAAGGATGCCGCCCAGGGCAGGGGGCAGCCCTGGGCCCAGCAGGGCTGCGGCTCCGCTTCCGGCGGCGATAGCAGCACCGGCTGATCCTGCTCCCACCAGGAGCCCTTTATTGAGTTTCGGCGATGCGCCGCGCTGTTTCCAGGCCATTACCAGCGCGATGGTGGCGGCGCAGAGCCCGATGGGGTTGGCGGTGAGCATTCCGGCCAGTCCGCTGGCAGCCGCGAGTTCTGAAAGCTGCCGCACATCTCCCTGCTTGCAGCCGAGAATGACCGCCACCACGGAAAGCACACCGCTGAAGAGCTCCAGCCCGTTGATTTGCAGTAGATCACCCAGCCAGTTTTTGGGAATGTGCAGATGCTCGTTCAGCCAGGTGGCTGCGGATTGGTACTGCCCTGGTTCCAGCGACACAATCGGCAGGCCGGAGACGGAGAACAAGTCCTTGCACAGATGCTGTGCTGTGCCCATCACCTCCTGCCAGGTACTGTCGTCCGGCTGTGCCCTGGCTGCCGCCTCGAACGCCCCGAAGATATCATGCTGCCCATCGACGAGGTGGTGCAGCTGCGAGCCCCCGGTGTGCGTGCTCAGGTACACGCTGTCGATGGCCTTATCATACACCGTGGTATTCGGAGTATTGATGAACCCGGCCAGCTGCTGCGCCAGACTATGCCCGCTGCCCGAACCCAGCACCGGGTCAGCCAGCAGACCGCCGGTAAACAGAGGGCTTGAGTGTACCTGTTTCATGGCTCTTTTTCTCCTAGTTGGGTGTTTACCGCAAGAATGAGCATTTTTTCCAGATTTGCGGTAAGTGTTTCCAATTTGATGATTCGTTCTTTCAGTGCGGCGTTCTCTTCCTCGAGTCTGACGATGCGGGTCCATACCCCCCAATCCGGGTTATTGAGCTTATTATCCAGCTCGGGAAGCGTCTTCTGCTCCAGCGTGTCCAGTCTCCCCCAGACGCCCCAGTCCGCATGGTTAAATTTTTCATGCAACTCAGGTATGGACCTCTGTTCCAGTTTATCAATACGCTTCCAGATACCCCAGTCTTCATGATGAATCTGGTTCTTGAGGTGGTTTATTTCTGTCCAGATTCCGATATTAAATGGATCAAAAAGGCTCATTTTCTGCTATAATGTTTAAACTCGAAACAGGGCACAAAGCTTCTCCCAGAATGTCGAAGCTGGTGCAGGTTCTGCAGGGGGCTGGAGAATTGGCGTGAGCTCTTGCGAAATCTCGCCTAACTGATGAGTCACCGCGTTGATGAGCTGTTTTTCCAATTTGGTTTTCTGGGCTTCCATGTTGGACAACCTGGTTTCGAGACTGGCATGTTCCTCCTTATTCTCTGCATTCAATGTCTGGTGCCACGTTGCATGTTCGTCGGCATATCGTTCCAGCCGTTCGATTCGTGCCTGTAACGCGGTGACCATCGTCTGCGCCAGCTTTAACCGCTCGGCTTTTTCGGCCCAGAGCTGCCGTTGCAGGTCTTCCACCTGTTTCTTCAGGTAATCTACATCGCCGAAAATGTGAAACATGACTTTAGTCCTGTATGAAGACAACAAATTTTTTCCAGAGGAGACACGGCTTGTGCGGGATTGACTCCCAGAAGGTATTGCATGCGGCGGATTCCCAGCGTATATTCTTCCTTGCTGGTGCGTCCTCTCTGCCAAGCCTTTGCATGAATGACCGGCATCTCATCCTCGAACAGGATGGGATGCAGCCCATGTGATTTCATTGTTGCCACGCTTGCCTTTGCCATGAGGCAATTGTTGCGTCCCCGGTCATTGATGAAAGGTATGAAAGGCTTGTAGCCACCGTAGCGGTGCTTCAGTGCTTTTTTCAAGCCTTGGAACATGCGGTCGGTGAATTGCTGGCTGCTGAGCATGTACAGACACGCGTCTGCCTGTTCGATGCCCAGACAGGCCTGCTCGTCATCTCCTTCGCGGATCGAGTTGAATCCCGGTGTGTCTATGAGGATGATTCCTGTTCCGGGTATAGGGTATTCCCGGGCTTCCTGCGTAGTGGCCAGTCCGTACCCGGTTTCTGCACAGTTGCACCCGCACAGCGCATTAATCAGAGTAGATTTCCCATCCTGGAAATCTCCGGCTATGGCTACCCTTATCATGCCTTGACGATTATTTCCGGCGAGCGTGTCTGACCAGGCCGTAGGCGCATACTGCCCCAAGCACCGCAACCCCGGCACAAATAGGCAGAGCCTTGCGCCATTCCACATCGTGAGCAGCCGCAGCCTTTGACTGGTCCGAGGCCGAGAGAATGATATCTGCCCGGGAATCATCGGCAAAATCAGCATCGTCCGTCACCATAACCTTGATGCCGGAGCCAGCACTCAGACGCCGGGCACGCAGGCATTCCACGGCCTTGTGTCTGCACTCAGGGTTATGACTGAAATTGCCCCTGTACCACTCAGGGAACATGGCCATGCCGGACTCCACGCCCGGCGCATCAGCCAACTGCTCCATTGTGTGCACCACTTCTGTATGGGAACTGCCGGCATTCAGTGCTCCCAGTTCCGGAGCTTGCAACAGACAGGCAATGGCCAGGCTGCGGGCTTGCCGGTCGTTCAGCTCATTCAGAGCCACCTGCAAGCCGGGTAATTGAAGTTTCAGCATACAGGTGCCGGTTGCCTCTTTGCTGATGATGAATGAATAGGCGCCTGTTGTTTCGTTCAGCCGGAGCAGGTGCAGTTTCATAGGGGGCTGCGCAGGAGCCCATTCCGAGGTCGCGGCATCGCAGATGGGGTGTATCCAGGTATTCATGGTGTTGAGACAGGTTGATGGTTGATTATTTCAGTTAACAGATATTACTTATTCTACCAGTAGAAGTTCTTCTCTTATGGCAGGCTCCGGCCGTCCCAACAGGCGGGCAACGTTCTTTATCAACAGCCTGAGTCCGATGACATGGGGTAGGAATAGGAATGGCGTATTCCTGGACAGAATCGCTGTAAGCGCCCCCAGCGTATCCAGCGCTGCGGCAAGAACCTGGCGCGATTCCTTCCTGCCTGTCCGGCAGTATCGGCTGAAGTGCTCGCAGTTGTTGGCCATCAGGTTGTAGGCACCCCAGGATTCGGCGTGACAGAATACCCAAACAGCTCGATTCCGGCTCGTCAGTCGCAGACCAGGTGTTTCGTCCTTGTATTTTACAGCAGAGCCGCTGGCTTCATCGTCCCCGATGCTGCGGAACTCTTGCAGACTATCAGCCTTGATGCGGTTGGAACCATCCGGCACCCGGCGGGTGGAGAAGTGAATAACATAGTTGCCTTCAATGCCGATTCCGTGGTGAATCTGGTCAAAGACTTGCACATCCGCAGAATCTGGTAACCAGCCTGCAGGCATTTCAACGCCCAGCCACTTCAGACTCTGCTGCAGAGTTATCTGCAGCGGAGTCCACCAGTGCTGCCCGATTTTGGAATCCTGTTTCACCAGTTCTTCAGCTGAGAGCCCCGTCAGGCATTCAGCTACGAAATCATCCCCAGGGTAACTACGCAGCTTGCAGTAAGTGATGCCTTCGTGCATTTTTGCCGCCATGGCAACTATCTCCGCATTACGGAGGCATGGGTATGAGCATCTGTAAATCCGGGCGCTTTCCCCGGCAAATTCGCCCAGGTTCATCTTCTTGATGGTAAACTGAGGCGTTTCAGGGATTTCCGCGGATTCCGTCGCGCAACATTGGCATATCACCTCATTTTGCTCGGAAATAATGCCGAAGCGGAGCAGTGTGGGCAAGCCTGTTTCCCGCAGCTGCTGCATGTCGGATACCGCAACCACGACACTGCCCGGCGTCAACTCATCCAAAGCAGCGGGAGCCGGTAGATCCTGGCTGATTTGCTGTAAAAAATGGCCAAATAACATAGTTTCGAAATTTTGTTTTTTAGTTTATTTCCGGTCGGCGACAACCGAATTGTGTCGCCGACCGTGAGGGGGGGTGTTCAGGCGGACATCGGGGGGAAATCCTTGCGGATGTCTTCTTCCATGATACTGCATTTTTCAAGCAGCTTCTTCATTTTCTCGCTGGCTGCACGGAGCGCAGGCACAAGGCTCGCCCTGCCGCTGCGTTCCTGGAGAAGCTCTTCAGCATTATCAATGTTCAGCATGATTTGCGCTTCGGCGTCGCTGAAGCATTTTTTGAACTCAGCAAACGTATTCTGCAAGACTTTCATAGGGCCGGCAGGGGTTTCTTGTTCCATGATGTGCTTCAGATTATTGAAGGTGACAGCAACAAATTGCTCCATCGATTTATCCACAATGTGGGCTGCATGGGCTTCTCTACTGGGAAATGGTGTGAAAATGCCTACGGTGAGGATAATCCACAGCCATTGCCACGGATTCCCCTGCGAGTCAAACGCGCGATCCAGCAGTTCTCTGGCAGTCGGCAGCACCATGTTGTTGGTTGATTTGTCGAAATCAGCAGGGAATTGAGGTGTGTAGTCTGCCACACAATTGATATTCTTAAAGCTTTTCAGCTGATCCATCAGTTCCTTTCGGTGCATTTCGAACACATCTTTGAACGTAGACACCGCCGGCAAGTGCATGATGTGTTTTGAAATTTCCCCTTGCACATCTTTCAGAATAGAACTGAGTACTGCACCGAGCTCTTCAGCGTATTCCTGAGAAATGCGGTTTCTATCGACGAATGGCAGCTCCAGTATCGTGGGAATATGGGATTTCGTAATCTCAATGAGCTTCCCTCGTTTTTCTGCAATCTTCTTTTCTACAATCCCTCTGTAGTGAGTAAGGATTGCCTGTTCTGCGAGTGTGAGGGTCGCAGAGAGCTTGTCAACACGCACATCGCGATCCTTGCGGAAATCACAGGCCTTGTTCTTTGCTGCCTCAAGTAATGCGCCCGCCTCCGTTACCGCAGTCTCCAGAAGCTGTTTTTTGTGTTCCATCTCTGCCTTTGCCTGGGCAAGGGCAGCCTCAATTCGTTTAGTCCCCTCGTGAACCAGCACACTGGTGACCCGGTTTTCTACCACGTGATTACTGGCAGCACCCACAAAATCGGGAACCCCGCTGAGTTTTTCCACGCCGACATAATCACCCACCATGTCCGGTGCACCACCCATAATCGGGAGGAAGATATCCAGTTGGCTCCGCAGATATTCCACAATGCTCTTGTTTTCCCCCTCCAGAGCCATGTTGTACTCTACCGCAGCTTCAGAGGCCGCCGGGAGCATGCCGCCTTCGCAGTACATAAGCTCACGGGAGCGCAAGGCCATGGCCGCATGGAAATTGTGGACGACCGGGTTACTGAAGCCGTTGCGTTTGAGGGCGGGCAGCACCCCATTCTTCAGAACTCGTTCCCACTGTATGGGCTTTTTACGTAAATTCGCCCCGAAGATGATTTTGTGGGCTCCCCCCAGACGAACGCATTCCTGCAAGGCATGGATTGCCTCCAGCGAGAGCTGTTTCTCACCCTCAATCATGTATAGAATGGCATTTGCTTCCCTGATGCAGCGCGAAGCGATCTCTGTATCCCACTTGGAGATGAATAAGCCGGGGCAATCGATAACGCTGCAACCAAGATCGCGCAAAATGTGGGAATCGAGGAATAATTCAACTCCTCCGCAGAATGCAAAGTTTACCTCATCCGCAGAAAATTCCGGGAGCTCAAACCACGTTCCTTTCTCTTCTGTTTCCGCCCATTTAATCTCCCAATCCTGGGGATAGGAGGTCAGCTTCACTGTTTCATCCGGGAGGCAGGTGCTTGTGCCGGATTTGCAGCGTTCGGCGAACTGCTCGTAAAAGCGGCAGATGAGCAGTGTAAAGCGCAGGAGTTCCCGGGTTTCAGTGCTCACTTCCTCTTCACTGTCCGTGAGCTTCTTCATGGCCAGTTCGGCCAGTCTGGCCCGGTCTGCCGCCTGCTCCAGATTCACTTCCTGCGGGGTCAGGCAGGAAAGGGAAGTGGGGGAGTCATAATATCTGATGAGTGATGAACCCAGCGCGGCAAGCAGGTCTTCAGGGGTGCGCCAGGAGACAATGGCACGCTCGGTTTCTCCCTCCTGCACCGGGTGTGCGGTCACCATGCACCCGCTGGTGCGCAGACCGCCACCGCTGGGGCCGATGGGGGATAATTCCCGCCCATCGCACAGGTAGTTGAACAGGGTGGATTTGCCACTCTGGAAACCACCTATGAGCACCAGAGTGTAGCTATCCTCGCGCAGCCGCTCTGTCGGAACGAGATAAGCGCTTCGAAGCTTCTGGATTTTCTGAGCATTCGCCAGTTCCACTTCTGCCTCGTGGCAGAGGTCAATCAGGCGGGTGCGGTGATAGTTATACTGTTCAAGCTTTTCGCTGACAATGTTCTTTGGCTTCATACTGATATGTAAAGGTTAGATGTTAAGGCTCCACTGGGAAATCTGGTTCATTTCTGCCTGCAGCTGCTGCTTCTGTCCGGCCGACAGGGTGCCATTCCGGTGTTCGGCGATGGCGGCATCCTGCTCGGCAAAGATATCAGCTTCCTCCAGCTGGATTTTAAGTTTTTCGTTCAACTCGTTGAACTGAGCATCCAGTTTTTCTCGCACCTGCTGCTGAATGGATTTGATGCATTCATCCAGTTTGGAGATGGCCATGCTGCGGGCAAAGTTTGCTGCCACATTGGCCGGCAGGACATCCCTGATTCCTGGTATTTTTTCCGCGAGCATGCGCAGAGGCACGTCCAGCAGGAGGGGCAGGGGTGAAATGATGTCAAAAATCAGATAGTCTGCCAGCACCAGAGCCCAATTCGGCACGTTGGTGACAAATTTGGTCAACCAATCGCTCGGCATTTCTGTGCTGATTTTATCAGGGGTGAGACTTTCCTTTGCCGCCTGTCCATGTTTCTGGCATACGTCAAGGAGATCCTGTTCCAGCTTCAGCTTACGTTTAGCCAGAACGCGCTGGAGTTCATCCGGCATTGCCTCATGCCAGTCACTGATGGCGCTGAGGATATCTCCTGTCTTATCCAGTTTGTTAAGCTTGAAGACTTTCCGTTCCTTTAACTTATCCAGGTCGGCAACTACAGCCTCACTGAATGAGTGTTGCGCAGTCCTGACATCCATCAGCAGAGATTGCACAACACGGAGGTATTCTTTCTGAATGTCCTGCTTCTCTGCCTCAATTTTCTTAATCTGCTCCACACTGGCATCGGCCATGGTCAGCCGGGACTGCACGGCGGCTTTCAGCGTTGCGAGCAGAGGCTTGAGCTCGCGGGCAATGCGGGCGCTGCGGCCTCGGCGCACATCTCCGTTGAAGAAAGCGAGGAGTTCGGTTTCAATGTCGCAGGCAGAGGTGGACTGCTCAACCGGTGCCGGACTGTGGGCTGCTCCGCAGCTGAATCCAGCATCAAGGGAAGTATCAATCCTCTCCGCAAGGGCGTCCGTGGATGCTTTCTCCCCATCCAAGGCAAAGATGGAAACACCACAGTCTACTTTGCTGAGCTTAAGCTGCGCTTTGATGGCATCGCGGATGTTCTGCAGCTGGGCGCTTGCAATATTGGCGGCAGAGTCGTGCGTGAGCACGATGTGGACAGGCACTTTGAATCGCTGCCCACCGGCCAGGTCAGCGATGAGCGCTTCCTCGCGGGCGCTTAACTGTTTGCCGCGTACCACGTAGAGAATGGCATCTGCCGTGCGGGCCTCCTCCAGTGTGCCGGTGTAGATGGCCGTGTTGGGGGTGTTGAGTCCGGGAGTATCCACGAGGATGATGTTCTCCGGAAGGATGCCGGGCATTGTGATGCAGACTTTGCTGTACCTCTGTGCCTTGGCGGCGCGCTCTTCTTCTGTGGTGGCCGTGACGGTGGATGCAACATCGGCCTCGGTGAATGTCCGGCGCTCTGTGACCAGTGTGTTCTCGCCGTTCGGGTTCCGCATCCAGGTTGTCATGCCCATGGAGCCGTTGCTGAGGTGCGTGGGCACCGCCGTGGCTTCCAGATGGTCGGTCGGAAGCATTTCCTTGCGGATAAACAGGCGGTTAATCAGGGTGGATTTACCGGCCTTGAAGTCTCCCAGCACTACGACTTTCAGCTTCTCGTCCTGAATGTCGTCAGAAAGGGAGGTCAGCTTTTCCGCAAGATGGCTGGCGGGGTACTTCTCCGCAAGAGAAATGGCAGACTGGATTGTGTTCTGGATATTCATGGCTTTGAAAATGTTTATGTTGTAATTATCGGACGTTTTGGTCATAGTTTTCTGAAGAATGGTTGGTGGTGAAATCAGGATTGCACGTTGTGCTGAGGGCGGCGGGGACTTCGGTAGCGGTTTTAAGCTGAGTGGTGGCGCGGTTTGCCACGCTCAGAATGCAGTTGAGCGCGAGGGTGAGCACGCCCAGGTCATCCGCCAGACCAATAATCGGGATGATATCCGCTATGGCATCAGCAGGGCACACCAGGTAGAGCAGGCTCGCTCCGAGAAGCAGGTAATTTCGCGGGGTAAGCAATTCCCCCTTGCGACCACTGGCAAACAGCTGGAGGGCCTTCTGGGCTGTCTGCATCAGCTTGTTGCTGGCTGGTATCTTGCTCAGCCAGGTGAGAACCTGCTTCTCCAGTGTCTCGAGCGTGGCAGGGTTCTGTGCCTCCTTCATCCATCTGGAATTCTCCAGATCCGATATGTTGTTTATGAATTCTTTATTCATAATGTTAGATGTGTTTAATGGTTGCTGTTGACTGCATCAGCGTGATGCGGTCATCGCTGGGGCGAATTTATCATTGCGCGACGATAAAGTCAATCGAAAATTACAAAAAAGAGCAAAAAAAGTACAAAAATACTACAAAAGAGCGCGAAAAACTACACCTCTTGTGCCGCTGTGCGCGTGCTTTGCCCAAAGTGAGAGTAAAAAAGAGTGATAAAATGCAATTTGAAGCACAATGGACAAAGTTATTATAATCCACCTTCGCGAACCAAAAGAGCGTTTTCCGAAGCGTTCTCTTTGGGCTCCGTGCGGCAGCGGGGAAGTTTTGTAGGCAAAAATCTTGCTTTTTTACACAAAATCGTTATACTTGGCTGAGGTATGGATGATGAACGCTACAGCCGTTGGGATGCCTGCTTCGAGGAAAGTAATCAGGAAGGGTTTAAGGAAGAAGTGAAGGACTGGCTGCGGGCCAACAAAAGCGAAATCAAACGATTGTGTGAGGCCGAGGGGATTAGTACCGTATCTTCCTCACCGTATGGGATGCTGGCTGCGTTGATGAAGATATCGCTCAGCAGCATCAACAACTGGATGTCGCTCAAGGCGCAGAAACAGATACCGGAGGAGCGCGTGAAGGAAATCCGGCGGATTATGGCAGAAGTGAAGCAGGACCGCTCCGACGCTGCCTCGGCCTCTCCCTCAGCCGCTGCAAGCAAGGATGAGTTTGTGCAGCTTCTCAAATCCCGGCTTACCTTTGAGGCAATCGGCAAGTTCTATACCGAAGCGGAAAAGGAGGGGATGTCGCTGGATGCGTATTTGAACAGTCTGCTGAAATAAATTGCTTGCAATAACAGCGATAATTGATACATTAAGAACTATGCAGAGTAATGATGAGTTGCCCGACCTGGTGGGTAAAAAACTGGAAACCACGGGTAAAGATATTCCGTGGGTGGCTGATCGATTGACTGTTTCTGAGGAAACCGTACGCAATTGGCTGGGGCGTAAACGAGCCATCCCGGAAAATAAAAGGAAGATTTTGATGAAATGGGTTGGGTTGGAGGAATTGCCGTTGAAGATGCCCGGTTCTGGTGAGTGGCGAGGTGTTGAGGAATTGCCCGTCCAGCTGCCGGAGTCCGCAGAATAAGTATTCAGATAGCATTGCATTGAACATAGGTAAATATGAGCAACGAAGGAAATCTCATCAACCAATTGAAGAAAAAGCTTAAAGACAGAAGCCGGGATGAAAAGTGGCTGGCTGGTCAATTGACTGTTTCTGAGGAAACAGTGCGTGCCTGGATGAGCGGTGAACAACCGATTCCTGATAATAAACGACCGATTTTGGAAAAGTTCGTCCGCGCCGGAGGTGGAATAACCAGACCGGAAGGTGAATCTCGCAAAATGCTGTCGCCGGATGATATTATCAATTAACACTAAGTAGTATTTGTCCTATGGATACTCTGCAGAATGGGACGGTGTTGAATGGTAGATTCGAAATTCTCGACACCATAGGGAAAGGCTCGTTTGGCATCACATACAAGGCTTTTGATAAAAAATTGGGTCGGGACATTGCTCTGAAGGAATGTTTCCCGGCTGATTGCGGCCAGCGTGGGGCCGATGGTAAGATTTACCCGGTAAATCAGGAGCTGTACCGTAAATCTCTGGAGGATATGGTGGACGAGGCAAGGACTCTTGCCACCATCAAACATCCCAGAATTGTGACTATTCATGATGTGGAGGCATGCGAAGGCGCTTTGTATTGCGTGATGGAATGGGTGGAGGGCGAGACGCTTCGCGAGCGGATGGTTAAGAGGAAGGAGCGGGTGGATGAACAAACGGCTTTTCAATGGCTTACTGAAACGCTGCAAGCTTTGGAGTGCATTCATGCTAAGAATATCGTGCACCGCGATATTAAACCGGCCAATATCATCCTCAGACCATCGCAGCTGCGGCAGGGAGAGGAACTTGTCCTTGTGGATTTCGGCTCCGCCTTGAATCGAAACTTGAAGGTGGGTGCGACGATTCCTGGAGCTTATACTCCGGCTTATGCTGCCCCGGAACAGGTTGCGACCAACCTGGGGAAGATAGGCCCTTGGACTGATATGTACGCCCTCGCGGCCACGTTCTACGAATTACTCGGGGGACGCCCGATTCATTCCTTGAATGGGGAGGAGCCGTCGAAGCTGAATCTGCAATCTGAGATTTTGGAAAAGACACTCATGAAGAACCTGAGCCCGCTCCCGAAAGACCGCTGTTCCACAGCTCGTGAATGGATTGAGGCCTTGTCATGTTCGTGTGACAAAGTTGTTGTCGAGATCCAGAAGCTCATCCAGCAATGGGCGGACGAAAGGAGCGGAGAAAAAGGACTTAAGATAGCAGAAGTCAGAAAGATATGCACTGAGGTTCGTAATTATTTCATTAAACACTTAGGGGTGGTTCCGGGTGAGGTGGATGATAGAATCAGTGCAGTAGAAACCATCATAAGTCCCGCCAGATTGGCCAGGATAATGGCCAGGCAACAAGGAGGGGCGATAGCAGGCGGTGCTGTTGGTGCTGGGCTTATTGGCGGCGGTGCTGCGGTAGCCGGTGGCGCGGGTGCCGGACTGTGGGGCGCCATTGTTGCCTTTTTCGTAGGCGGCCCGGTGGCCGTTCCTGTAGCCATGGGGGCAGGTGGTGTGGCCCTTATCATGCTGGCAGTCAAGACCTGGTTTGGGAAATCTCAAGCTCAGCGCTCCTCTGAAGCTCTGGAGTGCCTGTCAAAAGGGATGGCGGAATCTATTCGGCAGTGCTGGCCGGAATATGGTGCTTCGTGGAAGTCCTGACGCCCTTGCTACACCGGCTCATGTTCCCATGAGGAGAGCACCAGGAGAGAAACAGATGCAGTTTCTTCCCTGGTGCTGCGGTTTTCGGTCAGGGTAGCGGAGGAATGGCAGCCCCCTTGGGCCCGATGAGTTCGAGTATGCGGGATGCTCGCTTCCTCACTTCCGCCACAATGGCGCTTCGCTGCATGAGTTGCAGTTTTGAAACGGCATCCTCCGAACGAGCAAAGTAGGGGGTCTTTTCTATGACTTGCTGCAGCAGGTTGTAGTATGTACCGTTGAGCAGTAAATCTTCCAATACCATGCTGCGCTCTGCGTTCTGGCTGCGTTTGAACCAATTATTAAAGCAGTAGGGGGAGAGAAGCTCAGCCTCGTTCAGCAGAGCCTGGAGCATGTCCGTCTTCTCCCAGCGGCGGGCATAGATGATGGCGAGTTCGCGCTTTTGAGGATTGCTGCCGATGGCTTCTTGAATTTCATTCAGCGAAAGCTTGGCTACCATTTTGCCCAGTTGGGGGCCGCACGTTTTCAGCATCTGTTCATCCGGTTCGGGCAGGGGGAACCGGGAGCATAGGAAGTTGATTTGTTCCTGGGATAAAGTATCGGCGTCTCTTGCAATATCCTTCTCATCCAGATCCATTAATTTGAGTTGGAGCTCAACTGGCTTCTTGTTCAGGAAGCCGGCTAGCGCGATAAGATCGGGGCGTGGGCTCTTAGTGCTCTGTGTGCTTGTTTCATCCGGGGCGGCCTGAAGGATTTCCCTGGCCAGATTATTGCGGGGGAAGTTTTTGAGAGGAAGCAGTTTGCCATACCAGGACAGCTCGCAGAACGCAACATTGCGGAGCCGGTCTTTACCTTCGGGGTAGCTTTCTACAATGTCGCAGACACGCTCAGCCTGTTCTGCACTGTTCCAGATGGTGATCAGGCTTGCATTTCTGGGCGCGTAGATGATGACCAGGGCCAGCAGCGTGTTTTCATGGGCCGACGGGAAGGCAGCCTCAACCCCCTGGCAGGAGCAGAGACTGGTGAGCTTCCGGATGGCTTCGCCTGCCCGGCTGCTCTTTCTGCTTGCTTTCCCGGCAGAGACATCCAGCAAATGAAGCTGGGCCCGGCTGCTTTCCGGAAGCTGCTCCATGATTTCTGCGAATCTGCTGATGCGGGCTGAGGCCAGTGCAGAGGAGCTTACCCAGCAGCATGTCCCTGCCAGCGTGTTGCCCACGTCATTGATGGCGCGGGCCATGTTCTCGCCGCGCTCTTCCTTCCAGGAGCGGAGCAGGCCGTTATTATTGAGGATATACACGCGCGTTTCGCTTGTGCGCCGGCCTATATACTCTGCCAGGTTGATATCGCGGGTAACCAGGTAATGCATGGGGCCGGCCGCTGGGTGCACATTCAGACCTTTCAGGAACTGCATGGCAATGCTGCTGCCCTCACGCTGGCTGATTTTGTCTTCCACAAGGGCCTCTATGAATAGCCGCCGGCTTCCCAGTTGGACGCGCAGATGGCTCAGGATGATACGCCCCTCGTGCGTGACTGGCAGGCTTTCATCGAAACAGCAGGTTTTGCCACTCTGCTTTATTTCATCGAGAATGTGCTTGTTGCATTCTATAATTTCTGTGTCGGTCAGGATATTCATTTGATTAAAACCAGTTGTGTCAGTGTTCTTTTTATGTAGCAATCCACATCTGCTACGAAATATTTGAATCTGCTGAGAAGGGAAGGGTTCGGATTGGCGGCTTGCTGCTTGTGCTGCTTTCTGCGAGCCGTGATGGCATCTCGTCTTTCTTTCCACAGGAATGCCATCGTGGATGATTGGCGGACAGCGTACCCATGTTCATACATGGATGAAAGCACGCCCATGGCTCGCGTGTTTCCCTTGTGCGCGGCTTCTATGATATCGGGGACGGCTGTGCCGGCGGGGAGCTCCTCATCTGCGGCGGATAACAGGTTCTCTACTGAGACTGTATTCGGCCTGCTCGTGGAGTGGTTGAGTGACTGGATTCCCTTCAGTGTACCCAGCGGGGCGATCTGACAGTACTTGATGTAATCTACTCTGCGGTTTGTATGGAAGTTTTTAGCATTATCAAGCTTTTCCTTCAGAGTCGCAAGTGCATAAGCACTGCCGATAATGACGATATCCCGGCCGGAGGAACGGGGGGCAAAGGAGGCCTGCATCCACGAAAATTCATCAGTATAGGAACTATTGGGTACCAGATGAAGATGGGGCATCAATTCCTGGAATAAGGCCGGGAGGTGGGTGGTCTTTCTGAGGGAGGATTCGTGGATGTAGACAGGAAGTTTTTCTCCTTGGACGGTTATCCGTTTCAGCAGTTTCAGGAACATAGTGAACTCTTTACGCCGCAAGGCAGAGCTGGTCAGCACGATATCGGCTCTGCTGAAAAGCCCGGGAAGGTATTCTATGGCGTAGAGCCCCTTGAATCGCTCCATGAATTCCGGCATGCGGCGGACGGTCGGCGTGCCGGCAGTTACCCTGTCCAGGATAAAGATAACGGAGGAATAGACATTGGTGGCTACTGCCAGTGCGCAGCCGTAATCTGCGGTGAGCAAAGCCGGCTGATATCCGCGGGAGGCATCCGCTATGGCGATGCGTCTGAGCGCCTCATCGGCAAAGCATTTGTTTACACTCGTGTCGAGTTCTTTTTCGATGTCGCTCTTCTTTCTTACCTCGAAAATGTCCGTGTTGCGCAAAATCGTGTTCAGTGCCTCATGTGCCCAGCAGTGGCCCTGGGATTGCTTCCTCCTTAATTCTTCTGCTACATAATGAATCACGATGATTCTTTTGCCGCTCCGAAGGATGGCGTCTTTCTGAGCCAGCAGAAACTCCAGACCAATGGCGGGGGGGTCATTGTCGGCTTGGCAGAAGCAGGTATCAATGTAAATGGTGCTTTTCGGAGAATTCAGCAGGGCGGTGAACTTTTCCTCTGCCTTCGGGGATGCATATGTGTGCATATCTATGATTTTTGGGGTTATTGTTTCGTGGCGAACTCTGCTATGCTTGCCTAAGCCTAGTACTGTTTCGCTCTGGGGGCATGATAATGCATGGTTGTGCCTTTGTCAATTGTGAAATTATAATTTTGTGCATTTTTTTTACATATTGTCCGCAATTGCGAGCATGTATATTATAAGTTGCTTTCTCGAAGGGGGCTTTTTGTTGATATTTGTATGAGTTACGTGTGAGAGTGGTGCCAAAAGGTGGTACCATGCCTTGCAAAACCGGATTTTTTTTGGCCCCGATTTTGCTCCGTTCCCCACAGATAGTGGAGGGCAAGTGAACTCTGCTCTGGCTTTCTCCGTAGTTCTGCGGGTATTTTCATTATTCGTGTCTCTGTGTAGATTGAACGTGACCACGCATGTGAGAGGTGCTACACTCTGCCTGCCGCTTGGTTCGGCAAAAGTCAGGCGGCTTTACATCATGACAAGTGAAATAGCACGCCTGATGGCAGCCCTCCTCAACCCGGTGCTGGCTGAGTAACTAATCTGGATTTTGTTTATTGCGTTCCAACGGTGTTAGAATCTATGCCCAGCCCGGGAAACCTCCTGCTATTTTAACACTTGTCATGAATCAGCCCCCGGGTGTTGCCGCACCGCTAACGGGGGCTTTTTCTTTGCCCGTGTATCAGGAGACGCAGAAAGGCCCGCAAGCATT
>JAFYRS010000098.1 GCA_017546845.1 Akkermansia sp. | reverse complement strand
TCCCACCCAGGCCACCCAGCCGGCAGCATCGCCGGACCTCATCCGCGCCGCCGCGCGGGGTGACTTGAAGAAGGCAAGCGCAGCCCTGCAGGCCAACCCGGTTCTTCTGAATGTAAGCGACACCAACGGCGTCACCCCGCTCATGGCAGCCTCTACCAACGGGCATCTCTCCGTGGTCGAGCTGCTGATTGCTGCCAAGGCAGATTTAGAAAAAACAAGCCCTCAGGGGGAAACCGCCCTCATGTTCGCGGCCTTCAACGGGCATAACAATGTCGTGAAAGCCCTGATTGCCGCCGGCGCCAAGGTGAACGCCACCCTGCCCACCGGCGAAACCGCGCTGTTCCTTTCCACCAAGACCGGCCATGTGGATGTGGCCACCACGCTCATCAACGCCAAATCATACCTGAACCCCAGAGACAACACCGGGTGGACTCCGCTGCTGCATTCGGCCGGCAGCGGCCAGACCGCCATGGTGCAACTACTGCTCACCGCAGGGGCAGATAAGGAAGCGCGCATGAAGGAAGGCGGCACGCCGCTGCTCATGGCTGCCGCTCGCGGATACGCAGATACCGTCAAAGTCCTCATTGACGCAGGAGCCGCCCCCAACACCCGCAGCTATGCCGGTGAAAGCGCCCTGCACTTTGCCGCCGCCCTCGGCGATGTAGAAATTGTCCAGATGCTGCTGGCAGCTGATGCCGACATGGAAACGCGCCTGCGCACGGGCGAAACGCCCTTGCTTGTAGCCGCGGCCAAGGGGCACGACGATGTCGTAGCAGCCCTGCTGGCAGCGGGCGCCAACAAAGAAGCCACCATGCCCACGGGAGACACGGCGCTGATGACCGCCGCTTTCAATGGGCACGAGGATGTGGTGCGGGTTCTGCTGGACGCAAAGGTCAATGCCGAAGCGAAGGACAAACAGGGCAACACGGCACTGGACTACGCCCGCGCCCAGGGCAATGCCGACATCATGGCCATGCTGCCCGGCGGCAAAATTGTGGTAAACAACGGCGCTGAACAAGCCCGCGATATTCTGGATGCTGCTGCCAACGGTGACACCGCCCACATTCTGGCCTTCCTGAAAGACAATCCGAAGTGCATCAACAACACAGACGGAGACGGCGCCACCCCGCTCATTTACGCCGCCGCCAATGGCCACGTTGAAGCGCTCCAGACCCTCCTGCTCAACAAGGCTGATATTGAGGCCAAGGACAAGGACGGACTCACCGCACTTTCCCACGCAGCCATGGAGGGCGAGGTAAAAACACTCAAAGCCCTGATTGCTGCCGGCGCTAAAATCGAAACCCGCAGCCGCCGCTGGCGCACCCCGCTTTCCCACGCGGCAGAAGCCGGCAAAGCAGAAACCGTAAAAGTGCTGCTGGAAGCCGGCGCCCGCAAGGAAACCCGCAGCAAGGACAAGGAGACCGCCCTCACCTACGCCGTCATGAGTGAAGATAAGAAGACGGTAGACACCCTGCTGGCCGCAGGAGTCCAGCGCGACCCCAAAACCAACGTAGGCTGGACTCCCCTGATTGTGGCTGCCATCAACGGCCACACCGCCATTGTCAAATCACTGCTGGCGGCCGGGGCTGATATCAACGCCAGGGATGAGGATGACTGGACACCCCTGATGCAGGCAGCGCACAACAGCCATGTCGATACCGTCAAGGCGCTTCTGCAGGCTGGTGCCACCGGCGCAGATGAAGCCGCCAAGGTTTCCACCTCACCGGATGTCCTCAAATTACTCCAGGCGCCGTCCACACCCCGGACCACCCCGCAATAAGATGAAAAAGCACCTCCTTCCATCACTGATTTCCCTTCTGCTGTGCAGCTCCTGCATCATGCAGCCCTCAGTCAGCAACATTTCAGAGATGGAGGAAGCAGAAAACTCCCCCATTCCCACGCTTGTGGGCAAATCCAGCTCCACCCGGTGGTTCTGGTTGTTCCACACGGGTGATGACTCCGTGGAGCTCGCCCAGAAAAACGGCGGTATCAAAAACATCAGCTCCATCACCAGAACCTGCAATCGTTATTTCGGCATCGTGGTGCAAAACATCACCACCGTCCGCGGCGAGTAAGCAACTTTTATACCTTTCAGTCCATCCGCCTCCAATTCCGGCTCCCGGAATTGGAGATTTTTTATCTGCCTGCAAAAAAAATCACAAAATTTCACTGTCAGGGATTGACCTTGACCAAAGATATGGTATCATGTCATTCACGTATGCATGCCGACCTTGAAAAATTAGTAGCTGCTGGCAAAATTCCGGCCGATTTTGCGGCCCGTCTCGACCAGTTCTCCCCCGGTAAATATGTAATGCACCAGGAGCTGGGCGTGGGCAAAGTTGCCGCCTGGTCTCTGGCCAAGAGCAAAATCAAGATTGATTTCGAAAAAGGAAACGAAGGTAAGATTCTGGGTCTCAAGCTCGCTTTCAATCAGCTGACTCCGATTCCCGCCGGACACTTCCTCATTGCCTGCTTTGATGACCCCGAAGGTTGCAAGAAACAGGCCAACGACAAGGACACCATGCTGGACTTTGTGCGCATGGTTCTGACCTGCAACATCTCCCTGCGCGAAGGCATCAACGATGTACTGCCCATGCAGCCGGAGGATCTGGAAAAATTCCTCAGCGACCGCGTCATTCCCGCCACCGAGTGGAAAAACTGGTGGGAAAAGGCCCGCACCGCCATGCGCGACAACCCCAGCTTCCGCCTGCCGACCAAGCGCGGCGAAGCCATTGCCCTGCGCACCGCCACCTCCGCCGCCGAAGCCCTGCTGGCCGACTACTCCGATGCCACCTCTCTGGAATCCTGCGTACGAATTCTGGACATGGCACGCATGGAGGTGCTCAAGGGTGAGTTCGAGCTGGTAGCCAAGCTGGTAAAAGCCATGGAAGAGGATATCTCCCGCGGCCACACCGAGCCCCAGCACGTGCTGGAACTGATTATCATCCGCGACGAGTTGCTCGAAGCCGTAGCCTCCACCGATGAGGAAAAGGCCTCCATGGATGCCGCCCTGACCGCCGCCGGCGTGAGCACCATCACCACCATGGCAGAAAAGCTCAAGACCATCACCTCCGAAGAACTCGTAGGCTACATTGGCGAACTGAGCGCTGCCCGCCAGCTTGAGGTATACCAGGCACTGCCCGAAGCCATGGGCGACAGCTGGCTGCCCTATGCCACCAACATCTTCCTGTTCGGTGGTGCCAAGGTAACAGCCCCGGCCGCAGACTTCATCATCAGCAAGGGCGCCAAGGAACAGCTTTTCAGCGACATCGCCAACGGCATTTCCCGCCAGAGCCTCAGCCCCGAGGTGCTTATCTGGATCTGCAAGGAACGCAAAGGCCTCGCCGCCGATGTGGTCAGCAAGAACCTGATGCCCCTGGGTGCAGCCATCATGAGCTCCATCGAACGCGACAGCTCCGAGGGTGGCCCCAACCGCGCCCTGCGCCTGCGCAACCTGCTGCTGGATGACAAGGACCTGGCACCCGACCTGGTGGGTGGTCTTTCCGAGCTGGAAGCCCGTCCCTTTGCCAAGGCTCTGTACGATTCCTCCGTGCTGCCCGACCTTGACCGCAACCTGCTGCTCGCCAACATGATGAAGGTGCATCCCTCCCTGCAGGAGATTGCCCTCAACCGCCGCGGTGGCAAGGAAAAGCAGACCATGTTTGTTTCCCTTCGTTCCTACGCAGCCCGCAAGGCCGAGCTCGAGGACATCATCAACGTGCGCCTGCCCAAGAACAAGCACGACCTGGAAATCACCCGCGCCGAAGGCGACCTTCGCGAAAACGGTGGCTACCAGGACGCCAAGGCCACGCAGCGTGTGCTGCTCCGCCGCAGCGAAGAACTTTCCCGCCTGCTCGCCCAGGCCGACCCGACCGACTTCAGCAACGTGGACTGCAGCGTAACGGGCATGGGTACTCAGGTTACCTTCTCTGCCCCCAAGGGCCGCAGCGTGGTGTACACCATCCTGGGCGCCTGGGACTCCGTGCCGGAGGAAAACATCGTGGCCTACAGCTCCAAGCTGGGTGCCAAGCTGCTTGGTCACTCCGTGGGCGACAAGCTGCGCCTGCCGCTTGAAATGGGCGGCACCCCGGTAATGATGACCATCAAGTCCATCACCCCGGCGCCGAAGGAACTCATCTTCCCGGACGTGGAAGAAGAACAGGCCTGATTCGCCACTTGATACAACTTCAGATTACACGAAGCCCGCAGCACCGGTTCAGGAGCTGCGGGCTTCCCGCATCTCCAGAGCATCCGCCCGCGCAAACCCCAGCAAGGGAGCCAGTAACCGGGCAGATGGTGAGGCCAGGGCCTCATTATACGCCCGCGCCGCATGATTAAACGAAGCTGCCACCTGGTCCTGCTGGTACAGGCACACGGAAATGGAACTGCACAAGCGCTGCAGGTGCTCATGCCCGCGCATGACCGGAGTCTCCTCCACCACCTGAAGCGACTGCGCCACGGCACGCCGCAAAAGCCACTCACCCCCGCCAGGCACACCAGCGCCACCACTCCAGCGAGGCTCAACCGCCAGCGCCAGCGAACTCTCGGACGCCTCCACCATGCGGCGTAAATCATGCGGCAGCGTCGAATTCACGGGCATGAACACAGCAAAGGCAGCCACATAATCATTCAGGCATTCATTGCGCCGGTGAGTTGCCCGCCGCCACTGCCCCCAGCAGTTGCACACAACACCCCGCAAGTGCTCCAGGTTGTTATAAACACCCACAATCCACGCTCCTAAAGCCACCAGCAGAGCGAATGAAACCAGATACGCCATATGGCGCATTCTATCCATCCACAAACGCATTGGCGAGCAGTTAGCTCCAATTATTAGGAGAACACACCGCCGCACGCAGCGCCAGAGCACGGCGCATATCAGCCACATCGTGCACACGGTGCATATCTGCCCCATACTGCGCAGCCTGCAGGCTCATCACCACCGTTGGCAGCGAAGATTGGCGCGCCTCCGTGTCATCTCCCCACAGGGCACCCAGGAAACGCTTGCGGGAAAGAGCCATCAGCAAGGGCCGGTTCTGCACACGCAGCGATTCCAACCCGCGAATCAGCGCCAGGTTATGCTCCACCGTCTTCCCGAAGCCTATTCCCGGATCCAGGCAGATGCGCTCTGCCGCAATCCCGTCCGCCATCGCCAGAGCCAGGCGTTCTTCAAAGAAAGAGCGCACCTCTGCCACCACATCCTCATAATGCGGGGCAATCTGCATCGTCTGCGGCGTTCCCTGCATATGCATCAGCACCACACCGCAGGGGAATTCTGCACACACGGCGCGCATGGCAGGGTCTGCCAGTCCGGTGATATCATTCACCACATCTGCCCCGGCCTGCAGGGCTGCGCGGGCCACCGCGGCATGGCGCGTATCAATGGAAAGACGCAGCGTCGGCATGGCAGACCGCAAGGCTTCAATCACGGGCAGAACGCGGCGCAGCTCCTCAGCCTCATCCACCGCAACTGCCCCCGGCCGGGTCGATTCCCCGCCAATATCAATCATATCTGCCCCGGCCTGCACCATATCGCGCGCATGCGCCACCGCAGCCTCCACCCCGGTATAACGCCCGCCATCCGAAAAGGAATCCGGGGTAACATTCAAGATACCCATCACCGCTCCTCCGGGAGGGAGCTGCCAGCACCCGCGTGCCAACTGCCAATTTCGGCCAGAGGGGAGCATCATTATTCCAAAGTATCGTGGTGAGACACCGCATTCTGCGGTTTTGATGCCAGGTCCAGCGCGCGGTCTGCCACGCGCGAGGGACTATCGTCAAACCGGTACGCCAGGCAATCCGGGCAAGTGGGTGATTCCTTGTCCACAATAGCCCCGCAAACCACACAAAGCTTGTAATTGGTGGGGTCGTTCACCACCGTGGTTGCTATCTCCTTATAATCCTGGCGCATATATCACGTAGGAAAGACAGGCGGAGCACCGGCTTGTAACCGATACTCCGCCATGCTCAAAAACGGAAAACCTGAAAAGGAACTCAGGCGATAGAGGCCAGGGCCTTCGCAGCCTTGCTCTTGTAGTTAGCGGCGCGGTTGGCCGGCACGGTGCCCTTCTTGGCAGCCTTGTCGATGGCGGAAGCGAAATTGTTGTAAGCAACAGCGGCAGCAGCAGCGTCCTTGGTCTCTACAGCTTCAGCAACCTTCTTGCGGAGGGTGCGAACGCGGGACATGATGGAACGGTTGATAGCGGTGCGCTTGATCGTCTGGCGGATACGCTTCTTAGCGGACTGAGTGTGAGCCATAATTCAGATGAAAAGTGATTTGGTTTTTCGTTTTGGTGGGGAGAGTTTACTCATTTCCGACAAAATGTCAAGCGAATTGCGGAGAAATGGCATATTTTTTCATTTCTAATCGCGAGAAGTTGAAAAATGTCTTTCAAATGCACCTTCATCGCGGTTAACTTTTCAGTCGGGGCGATAGGACTAGAAAGGTTGATAACTCTATCACTTACACATGGCATGTACACCTTTCTGTCCACCGGCTGTATTTTTCGCTCCTCATTTGAGGCGTGAAGTTTCACAGCCACCGGCACAGGGCAACACGAGCCGAACATGCTTAAAAAGTGTACGTTAAGCATTATTTCACACACTCATCCAGTGCTGAGAACTGTATATCACCTTCAGAGAGCTTAGTCAATTCCATTTTGTCCAATCAATG
>JAFYRS010000097.1 GCA_017546845.1 Akkermansia sp. | reverse complement strand
GGGCGGCATTTTATGTGCTGCGCCGCAGGCGCAGGGAATTCAATACATTCTACATTCTGACTTCTACATTCTACCTTGCTTCTCCCAGCTGAAGGGTTCAAACTCAGCCGCAGCTGCGGGGTCTGCCCAGGTGGGTTTGCGCATGGAATAGATGAGCAAGGGAATGCCGGCAAAAACAAGGGTTCCCACGATGAGGATGCCCACATACACCGCCGGGCTGCCCACAGGAATCTGCCCCGGCGGGATGAAGCTGAACAGGAAGGCCACGAGGCTGCCCAGCAGCCCCAGGCCGCCAATCACCCACATGCCGAAATACTTGCCACAGGGAATGCGGAAGGAGCGCGGTGTATCCGGCTCACGGTAGCGCAGGTAGATGGCCGCTGCAAACATGAGCATATACATGATGAGGTAGAGCAGGATGGTGAGCTGCGAAATCACCTGGTACGCCGTCTGCACGCTGGGCAGCACCACGAACAGCACCGAGAGCAGTGTCACGATGCACCCCTGCACCATCAGGATACCCACCTGCACACCAGCCTTGTTGGTGCGCTGCATGAAGCGCGGGAGATACCCGGCGCAGCCCACCTGCAGCAAGCCCTTGGACGGACCACCCACCCAGGCCACAACCTGCGCCAGCACACCGAAGGCCAGGCAGAGTGCCATGATGGGCCCCAGCCAGGACACGTGGAAGTAGGCAAAGAGGTTATCGAAGGCAATCAGGAGGCTCTGCGTGAGCGTAATCTGATTCTGCGGGATGATGAAGCCGATAGCCAGCGTACCGAACACGAAGATACACACCGTGAGCACTGAAGCAATGGCGATGGCCAGCGGGTAGTCACGGCTGGGGTTCTCGCATTCCTTCACATGCACGGCGCTCATTTCCATGCCGGCGTAGAAGAGGAAGATACTGGCAGCCAGCACAATGTTATTGAAGTTCGAGAAATCGGGGATGAAGCTCCGGGCATTCAGGCTGATGTCGATGGGATTCCCCTGCCCCCAGTACACCATCCCCATGAGCACCAGAAGGGCTGCCGGAATCACCGTGCCGAGCAAGCCGCCCCATTTCGTAATGCCGCCGCTGGTCTGCATACCGCGCATATTCAGCAGCGTGGCCACCCAGTACACCAGCAGCACAATGATGAGCACGTAGACATTGTTGGATGCCAGCGCGTGGTCCCATTTCTGGTCAGGCCCCATGAAGGCCAGCGATACCGCCGCAAAGGTCAGCACCGTGGGGAACCAGATGGTGGTCTGAATCCACTGCAGCCAGATGGCCAGGAATCCCCAGCGCGGGCCAAAGGCTTCACCCACCCAGCGGAACACACCGCCCTTCTGCGGCCAGCCGGTGGTCAGTTCTGCCGCCACCAGCGATACCGGAATCAGGAAGAACACCGCCGCAAATATATAATAGAAGGCGGAGCTCAGCCCATAGGTTGTCTCCGCGGGCAAGCCTCGCAGGCTCACAATGGCAGAGACATTAATCATGGCCAGTGTAAAAACACCCAGTTTGGCAATCTGGCCACGATTGCCCGGGCTTGTTGAGTTGTTTTTCATAGCTAGGGGATATGACCCATTTGGGAGGAATTCCGTTTTATATCAGATACCGCGCCCCCCTTCCCGCGGGCACTGGCAGGCAAAGAAAACATCCAGTCTCTCCCGGGCAGAGACTGGATGCCGCAAACCTCCTGCCGAGGGGCAGGTTTCAGACCTCATCAGCGGTAATGGGCTTCTTATCCAGCGCCCGCCACGCCCAGGCAATGTAGGCCAGCACAAAAGGAATCAGGAAGGAAACCACAGTCATGGTCTTAAGGGTGAACAAGCTGGAGGAGCTATTGGCGATGGTGAGCGAGCTCTGCTCATCGACCACAGAGGGATAATAGGCGGTGTGGTTCCACCCGGCGCAGAGCAGCAAGGCCAGTACCACCAGCACACTGCCCGGGCCGGCCAGCCAGAACGCCTTGCGCCAGCCGCTCAGCCCCAGCACCAGCCCGGCCAGCACGAGCACCACCCCCAGAAGCAGCACCGAGGTAACACCCGGCATGGCCACCAGGTTGTTCAGATACTTGTGCTGCACCGGATACACGAGACCGTCCGCCATGTACCCCATGCCGGTGGAGGTGAGCCAATACCCCAGCCAGGTGAGGAAGAAGAGGAGGAAGAACGCCCCTTCCATCCAGAGGCGGCGGCGGCAGGTTTCGCGAAGCCCGGTATCGGCCATGCAGCCCAGGAAATACAGGCAGGCCAGCAGGCGGGTGAGCAGGAACACGCTGAGCCCCAGCAGCAGGTTCTGCGGCACCAGGGCGGCTTCCAGCCCGTGCAGCGGGTTTGCCCAGCGGGAAATCACCGGCATGGCAGGGTTGGTGACCGCCAGTTTATCGACCACGAACTCTGCCCCGGTGAAGAAGGTGCCCACCGCTGTGCCGATGAGCAGCGGCCCGAGCACCCCGTTCAGAAAGAGGAAGACGCGGTAGGTATTCATGCCGAGCAGGTTGCTGCGCTTGAGCTGAAACTCGTACGAAACCGCCTGCAGCACAAAGCAGAGCAGAATCAGAATCCAGACCCAGTAGGCACCGCCGAAGCTGGTGCTGTAGAACAGCGGAAAGGAAGCAAAGAACGCCCCGCCGAAGGTGACCAGGGTGGTGAAGGTGAGTTCCCACTTGCGGCCGGTGGCCAGCAGGAGCATGCGGCGGTGTTCCTCGGTCCTGCCGAGTGTCCAGATGAGTGATTGCCCGCCCTGCACAAACATGAGGAATACGAGCAGCGCCCCCAGCAGGGACACCAGGAACCACCAGTAGTGTTGGAGGAAGGAAATATCGTTCATGGTCAGGCTGCAGTTTTATCAGTTTCAGGGCCGGTGGCAATGGCGCGAGCCATGATGCTCACTTCTGCCACCAGCAGCAGGGTGAACAGGCCCAGGAAGATGAAGAAGGTCGTCTGCACCGAGCCCACATCCAGCCGGGAAATAGCCGCCACATTGGGCAGAAGACCCTGAATGGCCCAGGGCTGGCGCCCTACCTCGGCCACCCCCCAGCCCGCCTGGCTTGCCAGCCAGGCCAGCGGCGTGGTGAGGGCAATACCCAGCAGCGCCCATTTCCAGCGCATGATGTATCTGCCAAACAGAAGCAACCCGGCAAAGAGCGCCAGGAAGTACCCGCCCAGTATCACCATGATGCGGAAGCTGTAAAAGGTCAGCGGCACATTGGGCACTAAATCAGCGGGCGATTGGAGGTACCCATAGCCGAAGCAGTCGAAATTCGCGCGCAGCGTTTCCAGCGCCGCCTGCTTTTCCGCAGCATCCCGGGTGGTGCGGTAGGTAGCCAGGGCCGCTATGGCGGTGCGGCCGCGCTGCATCTTCTCCTCGGCAGAAAGCGCCACTCCGCCTTCCGGCAGCGGGTAGCCGCCCTCCAGGATGTTACGGATGCCGGGTACATAGCCATTCCACTCATGCGTGGCCAGGAAGGACAAGGCATAGGGCATGTCCAGATGGAAGAGGAAGCGCTCCTCAGTGGTGGGCTCTGCCCAGTTCACGCCGGGGGTAAGAAGGCCACCCAGCACAAGCCCCTGGCTGGTGCCGCCCTCGTAAAGCCCCTCGGCAGCGGCCAGCTTCATGGGCTGGTGCAGCGCAATATCCCGCCCGCTCTGGTGCCCGGTGTGCGCGGTGAGCAGCGCCGCCACCAATCCAAACCAGCAGGCCACGCGAATGCTCGCCCTGGCAAAATCGGTATGCCGGTCACGCAGCAGATACCAGCAGCTCACGCCCACCACAAACATGGCACCCAGCACCCAGGAGGAAGTGACCGTGTGGCAGAACTTCACCACCGCCACCGGTGAAAGCGCCACGGCGGCAAAGTCCACCATTTCGTTGCGCACGGTATCGGGGTTGAATTCCATGCCCACGGGGTACTGCATCCAAGCATTGGCCACAAGAATCCACCAGGCCGAAAGCGTGGCCCCGATGATGGTGAGCCAGGTGGTGGCCAGGTGAGCGCCCTTGCTCACCTTGTTCCAACCAAAGTACATGATGGCGATGAAGGTGGACTCCATGAAGAAGGCCACAATGCCCTCGATGGCGAGAGGCGCGCCAAAGATATCGCCCACAAACCAGCTGTAGTTGCTCCAGTTGGTGCCGAACTCAAACTCCAGGATAATGCCCGTGGCCACGCCCATGGCAAAGTTGATGCCGAAGAGCTTCATCCAGAACCGCGCGGTCTGCTTCCAGAACTCGCGGCCGGTGCGCACGTAGAGCGTTTCCATGATAGCCATCACCACCCCCAGCCCCAGGGTGAGCGGCACAAATATCCAGTGGTACATGGCCGTGAGCGCAAATTGCGCGCGCGACCAATCGACAAGAGACGAATCGATGGCATCCATACTATTATTGTTCGGTTGATATGCGGTTGGTCAACTCAGACGACACCGTCTGCACCTTTTCCTGCTCACTGCCCTGCAGATACGCCGGAAAGAAAAATGCCTTCAGCACCGCAAACATGATGAAAAGCTTCAGCAGAATAATGCACCACAGCGTGCGTCCCAGCGTCATGCTGCGGAAGCCATCTGCATAAAACTTCACTATCCTGCCTAAAAGCATACTATTGTTATAGACTAACCATCCGCTGCATGCAAGCTTAAAATACGCCCGCAGGCTGGCTCAATGAGCGCGGCGAGATGCGACCGACAGACGCTGCAGCCAGGCGCTCTGCTCCATTCCAGCGGCTTCGGCGGCAGTAAAGGGCATGCGCGGACGCCAGTTGGTGCCGCCCTCTGTGCCTGGGGTATTCAACCGCACGGGGATATCGAACAACTCGGTCCACATGAGCGCTGCATAGGCCGAATGGCACTGCAGCAGCGCGCGGATGAGCGCATCCTTGATGCCCTGGTGCCAGTGAACCATGCATTCGCGGTGGTGCAGTCCCGCGAAATCGCCCAGCCAGCAGAGCACGCGGGCGCAATCTCGCCCCTTCTGCAGAGCGGCGCGCCGCACATCCGGCGGCATAGCGGGGTCGCAGGCAGCGCCATGCGCCTCCTGCACAGCATCTGCCCAGTCGTTCCAGTCATTGCAGAGCGGAGGGAAATCATGCGTGGCGTAAGTCGCAAAGGAACAGGGATTATACGTATCCCCCCGCACAATCTGTTGCTCCGGGGTAATCTCCCAGTGCGGAATCTTGAACCCGGCAATGCGCAGGTATGATAAATCCGGGCGCACATAATCCGGCACGCAGCCCAGGTCCTCTCCCACCACGCGCACGCCCGGCGCCGCCTTGAGCAGCTGGCGCAGCAGGTAATCACCACGCGACAGGTTATCGCGCCGTTCGTTCTCCGTCCAGTCACCATGCGGCCGGAATCCCGGGCGGCGGCCGCCGCAGCGGGCAGCAGCTTCATCCTCCGTCAGCGGCAGGAACTCCGGGTTGCGGTCGGGCATCCACGGGAAGGCGTAAATCCGGTAAAAGCCCAGCACATGGTCGATGCGGTACATGGAAAACACCTCGGCCAGCTTACGCACCCGGCGGCTCCACCAGGCAAAGCCATCGCGCTCCATCACCTCCCAGCGGTAGAGCGGGATTCCCCAGTTCTGCCCCCACTTGGCCGTGAACGGGTCTTCCGCAAAATTACCCTCGGCAGGAGCACCGCCACTCCAGTCCATATCGAAGAGGTAGCGCTCGAAAAACACATCGGCACTGGCCACGGAAACACCAATGGGCACATCTCCCATGAGCAGCACCCCCTTTGCATCCGCATGGGCACGCACGCGGGCCCACTGGCGGGCACAGAGCCATTGCAGCCATTGCTGGTAGCGCTTCTGCTCGCGCGATTCGGCGCAATCATTCACAAGGCGGCGCACCACATCCGTATTCTGCTCCGGCCAGAGCCACCAGGCAATCGTGCCGAAAGCAAAGCTGGCTACCAGAAAGGTGCAGAAATCCTCCAGCCACAGCCCCTGCCCCCGCACCCAATCAGCAAACTCGGCACGCAGGGGGACAAACTCCGCCTCCTGCTCAAAATGCTTCCAGGCCTGCGTGAACCAGTAACGCTTATGTGCGCGCACGCGGGCGTAATCCACCAGATCCCGCCCGCCAGGCAGCTGCAGCGGAGGCAGTTCCTCCGGATAGGGCGGCACATCTGCGGGCATACCGGGAATCTGCTCCAGCGTGAGATACAGCGGCTCCAGCGCTACAGAACTGATGGCAGAATAAGGAGAAGGAGCATCATCCTCGCCCAGGGCATTCACCGGCAGCAGCTGCAGAAAGCCCACGCCATGAGCCGCGGCCCAGTCAATCCATTCCTCCAGTGCCGCCAGGTCACCAATACCGGCATCGCCCACGCGCCGCAAAGAAAAAAGCGGCATCAACACACCCGTTTTCCGTTCCATCACCATTTGTCCCATCATACCAGAGAAACACTACCCGCGCAACGAGAAAGCCCTCTAACCTGCCCGCATTTTCCAACACCATGCCAGAATCACCAGAATTATGCTACCTACTAGCAGAATTTTCTTGAATTTTCTCTCTGCATGTGGTAGTAGCTGAAAAATCATATATACCGCATGCAGCGGTGCCGGATTCAAGCAACTTACGCAAGAACTAACCATGGCTACAACCAAGAAGACCACAACAAAGGAAAGCAAAAAGCAAGATACGGAGCATGCAGCACCTGCTGCCAGAAAAGCCCCGGTGCGCGAAACACTGACGGCCGAAGAAAAGGCCCGCGTCAAAAAGCTCAAGGAAACCCTGGCGCTGCTGAAAGCCGACCCCGAATGGCCCGCATTCCTGCAGGAGCAGAAGCAGGCGCTCCTGAACCTGCGCGATGAACTGCTTCCCAACATGCAGAACGTGACCCGCGACCACCTGCGCAGCGGTGCCTCCAATGTCTCCTCCTCCTCCGGCCAGCATATCGGCGATGCCGGCAGCGAGGCCGAAGTGCGCGACCTCACCATCCGCCTGCTGGATAAGGACCGCGAGCAGCTCTTTGAAATTGATGCCGCCCTGGAACGCATCCGCCGCGGCACCTACGGCATCTGCGAAATTTCACTCGAAATCATCCCGAAAAAGCGTCTCCAGGTGCGTCCGTTCTGCCGCCTCACCGTGAAATGCCAGGAGGAATATGAGAAAAAATATGGCTCTTATGCCAACTACAGAGCCAAAAAACAGGACCATGTCGGGTACGCTGACTTACAAAATGACATGGATAATGCGATTTCTCTTGACGATAGCGAAGAATAGTGTACAATGTGCGCCCGCAAGTCAACAATTCGCAATTATGCCTAG
>JAFYRS010000096.1 GCA_017546845.1 Akkermansia sp. | reverse complement strand
TCCGTTTTTTTCGGAGAAAAAAACTTCGGCTTGGCAAGCCAGCATGGTTTGCCAAGCCAGATTTTTTTAAGTGATTAGTGACTAGTGATTAATGAATAATGATAACGCAAGCGCACTTCAGCCACTAATCACTATTCACTATTCCTTAATCACTTCTCTCACCCCAGGCGGGATTCAAAATCAGCGTAGCTGAAGCGTTTGGCGGTAGTGATGCTGCCATCGGCGTGGAGGACGGCGATATCCGGGTGGGGAACGCCGTTGAAATGGGTGGTCTTGACGATGGTGTAGTGGCTCATGTCGTCAAGGATGACGGTATCGTCCACCTGGAGCGGGGCGTCAAAGGAAAAATCGCCAATGACATCGCCCGCTAGGCAGGTAGGGGCACCCAGGCGGTAGGTGTGGGCCTTTTCGCCGGGGTGGGCGGCGGGGGCGTAGTGCTCGCCCGGCAGCTGCACGGCCGGGGTGCCGGTGCCGGCGGGGTGCAGGGCATAGACCTCCGGGCGGTAGGGCATTTCAAGCACATCGGGCATGTGGGCGCTGGCGCTCACATCCAGGATGGCGTGCTGGTAGCCCAGGGATTCAAAGATATCCAGCACGCGCGCGCGGAGTACGCCGGTGTGGATGGCCCAGGCTTCGCCGGGTTCCAGGTATACCTCCACGTGGTACATCTCGCGGATTTCGCGCAGCAGGTTGATGAGGGCAGGGCGGTCGTAGTCCGGTTTGGTAATCCAGTGGCCGCCGCCGAGGTTCAGGTAGCGTATCTGCGGGCTGGCCAGCAGGCTGCCGAATTGTTTTTCAAAAGCGCGGAAAGTATCGATGAGTTCCTGGGCGCCCTGCTCGCAGAGGGTGTGGAAATGCAGGCCGGAGATGCCGGTGAGGTCTGCGCCCTGCAGCTGGTCGGCGGGGATGCCGAGGCGCGAGCCCGGCACGCAGGGGTCATACAGGGCGGTGTGGCCGGTGGAGAAACAGGGGTTGATGCGCAGCCCCAGCTGCAGCTGGCCGCTCTGCACGCGCGGGTGGGCGAGGCAGAGCCCGCGCCAGCGCTGCCACTGGGGGATGCTGTTGAAATCGATATGGTGGGCAAACTCCAGCAGCTCGGCCAGTTCGGCCTCCCGGTAGGCGGGGGAGTAGACGGCTACATGACCGCCCAGGTGCCGGGCTCCCAGCCGGGCTTCATACAGGCCGGAAGCGCAGCAGCCTGCGGCGTATGGCTTGAGGACACCCAGCCCTGCTGTGGTGGAAAAGGCCTTGAGTGCCACCAGCATGTGCGCACCGGCAGCCTGGGCCACCTCTTGCAGCATGCGGGCGTTGCGCTCCAGCGCGGGGAGTGAAATCAGAAACTGGGCCACGGGGCAGAAAGCGGGTGGGCTTTTTAACGGCGGCGGCGGTTGCGCACGCGCTGTTCGGCTGCTTGCTGGGCAGCCTGTTCTGCTGCGGCTTGTTCCTCGGCTGCCTTCTGGGCGGCCTGCTCGGCAGCCAGGCGTTCGGCAGCGGCTTTTTCGGCTTCGGCTGCTTCTGCGGCAGCTTTTTCAGCAGCCGCTTTTTCCTCTGCTGCCTTCTGCTCCGCAGCCTGCTGGTCGCTCTGCAGCTTCTGGGCTACAGAATTGATGGCAGGTACCAGTGCATCGTAACAACGCTTGGTTTCGGCTTTCACCTCAAGCTTCGGGCTGCTGGCATTCAGGCTCTGGCAGATGCGGGCGGCCATGACCCAGGCGCCCATGGCTTCCTGCGGTTTGTTCATGGTGTTCTGCAGGTTGCCCAGCGAGGTCAGGAGCTTGGCGTAGGCGATGGACATGTCGGAGGAGAGACGCTTGAGCCGCTCACCCAGTTCTTTACCCTTGGTGTAGGTGGCAAGGGCTTCCTCGGGGTCATCGGTGGCGCGCTGGCAGTCGCCCAGGCAGCGGTATGAATCGAGCAGGTCGGTGGCGGCGCAGGAAAGGTCGGGTTCCACATCGCCGGGCGGCAGTTCTTCGCCCTCCTTGGGTGCTACGGCCTGGTACAAGGCTTCATCAACAGCCATAGCCGCTTCATAGCGCTGCAGGGCTTCGGCTGCCTTGTTCTGGTACAGCAGGCAGAGGCCGATACCGTTCTGGCAGCTGCTGAGCATGCGCTGCACGGCGGGGGTGTTGCGGATATCTTCGGGCAGGCTTTCGCATTCAGCAAGAGCGTTTTCATATTCTCCCTGTGCCTTGGTGTATGCGCCAAGGTCGCGAGTGGTGCTGGCAATCTGCAGCGCCATGCGGGCGCGTTCCTCACTGGGGGCTCCTTTCTGCAGCTCGGCGTAGTAGGCCTGCATCATTTCCAGCATATCCTTGACGGTGCTGTTGAGCTCGGGGAACAACTCCGGGTTGCTCACCTTCTGCCCCAGAACATAGACAGCCTGATTGAACAACGCTTCCTTCGTTTCTGCCAGTTTGTCTGCCACGGGCTCAGCCTCCGGGGCAGGGGCTTCGGCCGGAGGCGCGGCAGGCGCCTCGGTTTCTTTCTCTTCGCAGGAGCTCAGGAGAAACAGGCCGGCCATGCCGTAAAGGGCGGTGCGGCAGGGGTGTTGCAGGGGGGAGGGGAAAAATCTCATACGGTTTCCATTCTGCCCTCCCGCGCGCGCTGCGTCAAGCTCATTCTGTCTCATGCGCTTCAATATGGTGCTCCAGCGCGTGTTGTCCTTGCGTAAAAATCCACTTTTTTGCGAAAAGCGCAACTTTTTGCTTGTCTTTTCACTTGTACATTGGCTAGAATGAGGAGCAACGAAACGCCATGAAACATTTTCACTTCATCAAACGTATTGCCGTAGTCTGTGGTATGGCTGCCGCCGCAGCCCTGGTTACCTCCTGCTCCAGCACCAAGTCTGTCCGTGAGCGCGCAGACCAGTTCAGCGATGCTTCCAATGTTACCGTGTTCAGCTACAACGATGCTTCCTCCCCGAAGAATCGTCTCTGCACCGAGGCCGGCCCCATGCCCGCCAATGTGTACCGCGCCCTGCAGGCATGGCTGAGCAGCTCCACAATCAAGGATTTCACCTATGCCTATCCCCAGTACTATGTGGCCATGACCGCTCCGAACGGCCGTCAGCGTGTATGGGGTCTCTGCACAGATGGTAAGGCCAACCTGGTGGGTATCCTCATCCCCCGCGATGGTGTGGCTGCATGGGATCTGCCCTTCATCGGTGCCTACAAGATGTACGTGTGCGACACCAAGCAGCGCCGCGCTCTGTCCGATGCCATCATGACCTACCTCCACGATGCCGGCTATGCTGCCACCCGCATCGAAGCCCGTAAGGCCTCTGGTCTGGTGAGCGAGAAGTATCTGATGTCCAAGCCGGTGACTCTGGCAGATGAAGAAGCC
>JAFYRS010000095.1 GCA_017546845.1 Akkermansia sp. | reverse complement strand
CTTCGAGTCTCATTTCACTCGCTTTCTACGCCCTCACAGGTCGCGTGCTAACGCACGCGTGCACCTGCCTAACATCTGTCGCCCACTACCGTGGGCTATGAATTCCGCTCGCTTCGCTCGTCGCGTATAGATTACAATTTAGCAGCGTATTGCCAATCAGCTGTACTACAAAAATTTGAAAAAAGCCCGGGTGAAACTTTGGGACACATGTGCTTTGTGCTTGTCTTTCGGTTCTCTTTTTGTTATAAGCAAGAGAACGGGTATTTCCGACTATGAAATTTCATCTTCCTTGTCCTCTGTTGCGCTTATTGATGATACTGGCTGCTCTCTCCACCGCGCAGGCAGCCGTCCGGCATACAGATGTATCGACCATGACCTATGTGGATTTTGCCACGAATTCAGGGCGTTATGTTACGGGAACAACGAATGAACTGCTGGACTACATCCGCCAGCGAGACGGCGGGGTGAAGATTTACTATACCGGCGGGCAGGAGGCATATACACTGCCGCACGAGATGATCAGCTTCGATAGCGTGTCGGATGACGGCAATATGACGCTCATCGGCTATAACTATGCTGTGACGGTGGCTCATAATAACTCACGGATGGAGCCCACGTTCGGCAGGAATGATTATGGAATCGGCGAAGCGAAAACAATTAAATATTACGCCGCTGAGGAATATGGCGCTAATAATACATTTGTTCACCATATTTTTCATTCTACGGATGATTACAAGGTTACCCGTCTGGTCAAGCTGGTAACGGATGCGTCCGTGACCCAGATGGCCGGCGGCGCCAGCTCAGATTACAAGGGGCAGTTGGTGTATCGCGTAGGTGGGGGAACCCAGATAATCAGGGATGCGTCTGGTAATATTTCAGACAAAAGTAGCAAGCTTGCGTATCTGGTAGGCGGCGTGGGGTCCATCACTAATTGGTATCAATCATCCACTGATACGAATATTCGGGTGGGTGAAGTTTCGGGCACTACTTCATGGGGCGATTCCGGTATTGGAGAGGGAACACCTCTTCCTTTTGGCGGTCAGCAGGGCGATTCCGGCAGCCCTTATTTTGTGTGGGAGGGCGACGCTGAAACGGGTGGTTTCAAGCTTCTGATGGTGCACCGGGCTTCAGCTGACAACCAGGGGAAACCCGAGAATACGTACGGCGGTGAGGCCACGGAGTGGACCCGGAATGTGATCGAAAACGATAGCGTGCGTGTGGATATGGGGCGTATTCAGGGCAATCTGCGAATTAAAGGCGCAGAGAAAGCTGATGATAAAGGCGGTTATACGGATACTGTGAATGAGGTGCAGTTTACCATCTCTCCTGCCAAGGTGTATCTGGGCGATGAAAGTACAGATTACATTCAGGATAAGAACTACAACGCTGTATCTTTTAATGCGCTTGAAACCGGGCAGCATACCTGGAAATCGCTTTCGAATTTGAAAAATACGGATACCTGGTATGCTTATGGCTCAGATTACCTGAATGCCACAGGCAGTGTGGTGGTGGAGGGGAAGGACAAGGTGGCTGCTACCGGGCCGACTTACGCCAGACTGTTTCTGACGCAGAACCTGGTACTTGAGGCGGCGACGGATAATGTGGACTATGGTATCAGTGTGACGGAGGATACGGACTTGGGCGCCGGGTATGTGCATTTTGCCGCCAATGGTCAGAAAAATGTGCGGTTTAATGTCAGTGCAGCGGAGGGAAAGCAGCTGGATTCTGCCGGTTATGTGGTGGATGCCGGGGTGCAGGTGAATGTGAGTATGCGGAATGCCGATTCCAGCTACATGCGCGAATGGCGCAAGGTGGGTGAGGGTACGCTCAATATCTGTGGTGAGGGAAATAATGAGATTTTCCTGAATCTGGGTGGCACGGGCGAGACACTCCTCAACCAGACAAAGGGCGGCTATGCGGCCTACAATGTGCTGGTGAATACAGGGTCGACGGTGCGTATTAACGATGAAAATCAGATTTACCGCGATTTGACGTTCGGTAATGGCGGCGGTGTGCTGGATATGAATGGCAATTCGATGGATTGGTACACCTCCAGGGGTGAAGAGCGAGGGGATGGCTTCACCATTAACGCGCTGACAGAAGAAGCTGTCATTGCCAATACGAAGGGGCATGCATCGCTGGTGTATAGGGAAGAATCCTCGACGCGATTTATCGGGTCGCTCAGCGATACAAAGGAGGCTTCCCTGGCAATCACCTATGCCGGGGGCGGTACTTGGGAATTGAATGGTATCCGGACACATCTGCAGCATGAAAACAGTGGACTGACCGTGCAGAATGGTACGGTGAAACTGGCTGGAACGCTTACCGTGCATGGCTATGGCACGTATCATACAAACTATGGAGATGGCGATGAGGCTGATTTTACCACGCGGGAGAACGACTGGCACTATGCTGATGCTACGATGAATGTGACGGTGCAGGACAAAGCCACCTTTGAGCTGGAGAGTCATGCGCGCCTGACGGGTACGGTGACGGTGGAAAGCGGCGGCACGTTCATCATGCACGAGGGGGTGCAGCATGCGGAAGAGTATATTGAAGGCGGTGAAAGATTGGGGAAAACTGCTGATATTGCAGATTTCTATGGACACAAGGGAGATGTGAAGCTTAAGGATGGAGCGGTTCTTTCCTGGCAGCGGGGCAGTAAGGAGGTGGCATCGCTGAAGGGTGTGTCAGATTCCGGCTCGCTGGCAGATGTGGAGTCCACCATTGCTTCCGATTCCTCTCTGCGTCTTTCGGCCGCTAAGGGGAAAGAACTGGGACGCATTGAAGACGTCGCCCTGACGCTGGGAGACGGTAAAAATCTGGAGCTCAGTGGTGTCCATGTTGCCGCGGGGGCTTCTTTGTATTCAGAAGATGGGTATTTGAAGGTTGATGACCTGACACTGGAAATTTCAAGTTCCAATTCGAAGCGGACTGATCAGATATTGTGGGGAGATGCGGAGATGATTTCCAGTGTGGATGGTACGTGTCTGACACTTCGGAAAGGGGCGGCGGTGCTGGATATTCAGTCTGAGCTGCTGAATGGGTTCTGGCAGGTTGACGGCAGTTTCCTGACCATGGATTTGCGTGAGTTTGAGCTGGACTCTGCGGATGCGGTGAAAGTGTATTTTACCGAAAATGTGAAGTTTATGGATGGCTTGCAGGTGACGGCGTTGACGCAGGAGGGGCTGCTCTCCGGGTATTATTCTTCGGATTCAACTGGGGCGGTGTATTTTATGGTCTCTGTGCCGGAACCAGCCTCGGCAACCTTGAGCCTGCTGGCTCTCACTCTGTTGAGTTGCCGCCGTCGGCGTCATTGATTGTGACAAATCCGCCACATGCTATGTGGCGGAGAAATCACATTTGAAAGCGTGCATTCGGCGTCGCCTCTGTGCTAGAGTAAGGGGCGTATGAACGAAATGTATATAGCGATATTGGGCATCCTGCTCTTGTTGGCTGTGTTTGACCTGGTGGTGGGCGTGTCGAATGACGCGGCCAACTTCCTGAACTCGGCGGTGGGATGTAATGCAGCGCGCCGCAGCGTGGTGCTGGCGGTGGCGGCTGTGGGTATTGTGCTGGGGGCATCGCTTTCCGGCGGGATGATGGAGATTGCCCGCAGCGGTGTGTTCGTGCCGGCGCAGTTTTCCTTCCACGGGGTGATGATTCTGTTCCTGGCGGTGATGCTGACAGATGTCATCCTGCTGGACTTGTTCAACACCTTCGGGCTGCCGACCTCGACCACGGTATCACTGGTGTTCGAGTTGCTGGGTGCGGCGGTGGCCGTGGCCTTGTTCACCATCTATGAGAACGGTGCAGGTGAGCTGGGCTCATTCATCAACAGTTCCAAGTCGCTCACGATTATTTCCGGTATTTTCTGCTCTGTGGCGGTGGCATTCACCTGCGGCTGCGTGGTGATGTGGTTCTCACGCCTGTTGTTCAGCTTCCGCTACCAGCGTGCCTATAAGTACATCGGCTCGCAGTGGTGTACCGCATCGCTCACGGCTATCAGCTATTTTGCCGTGTTCAAGGGGCTTAAGCACAGCTCCGTGGTGACTCCGGAAATGCTGCAGTTCCTGAACGGGAATATCGCAATGGTGGTGCTGGGAACCCTGCTGTTCTGGTTTGTGGTTTCTTTCATCCTGCAATATATCCTGCGGGTGAATACCCTGCGTATCACCGTGCTGGCGGGTACCTGCGCGCTGGCTCTTGCCTTTGCGGGCAATGACCTGGTGAACTTCATTGGTGTGTTCATGGCGGCTGAGTCTTCCTACCACATTGCTGCCGCGCATGTGGCGGCTGGCGGCAGCCTGGAGACCCTGCGCATGGGCTCCCTTGCCGACCCGGTGCAGGCCAATATGTGGTATCTGCTCGTTGCTGGCGGGGTGATGGTGCTGGCTCTCATCTTCTCCAAAAAGGCCCGCACGGTGACGGAGACAGAGGTGAAGCTTGCCCGCAGCAACGGCGTGAGCAAGGAACGCTTCGGTTCCTGTCTGCCTGCCCGTGCGGCTGTTCGCTGGGCACTGGGGGCTTCCCGCTTCATCACCCGCATTACCCCGGCGCCGGTGGCCCGTTTTGTGGGTAAGCGCTTCCAGCCGTTGGAACTGACCGAGGACGACGGAACCGCTTTTGATATGGTGCGCGCCTCGGTGAATCTGACTGTTTCGGCCCTGCTGATTTCGCTGGCAACCTCGCTGAAACTGCCGCTTTCCACCACCTATGTCACCTTCATGGTGGCCATGGGTTCCTCGCTGGCAGACCGTGCCTGGGGGCGTGACAGCGCCGTGTACCGCATCACGGGCGTGATGGTGGTGATTGGTGGCTGGTTCATGACCGGGTTGCTCGCCTTCCTGGCAGCCGGTATTACGGCCTCGGTGATGATGGCTGGCGGTATCTGGGGCGTTGCTCTGATGCTGGCTCTGGCCGCTGCTATTCTGGTGAAATCCGCATGGTTGCACCGCCGCAAGAATGCGGAGGCGCTGCCCGAGCTGAACCTGGATTCCCCTGCCGTGCTGCGCGAGCTGGGAGAGGCCTCTGTGGACCGTCTGGGGCGTTCGTACGGTATTTACCGCGCCACGGTGAAAGCTCTGCTGGCGGAGGATTACAGCGCCTTGAAGCGCCTGCGCAAGAAGACGCGCGAGCTCAACCGCACTCTGGAGGCCGTGAAGGAAGACCAGATTCTGCCCTGCCTGCACAGCCTGCCGGCGCGCTTGTACGACCGCGGTCAGCTCGTCCTGCGCCTGCACGACAGCAGCATGCAGGTGGCAGAATGCCTGCTCTCCGTGGTGAAAGCCAGTTACAAGCACATTGATAACAACCACGTTGGCCTGACCGCAGAGCAGGGGCGCGATTTGCTCTCCATGAGCGACCGCATTTCTGACTGTTTCCCGGGGCTGAGCATCAAGCTGCAGAGCGAGGGCGGTGCCGGTATCGAGGCGATGATGGAGCAGTCCGGCGACCTCAAGGCCGAGTTTGCCGAATGCATCCGCCGCCACCTTATCCGCGCCGAGGAAGATGTGCTGGATATGCGAAATGGCATTCTTTACCTGAATCTCCTGAATGAAACCCGCGCCATGGTGCGCCACTCATTTGCCCTGCTCAAGGAACAGGCAGAGCTGTTCCGGACGCATGTGTAATCGTCCCGCTGGTTGAATCAGATGACAACTCCCCGGCCATCACGCCGGGGAGTTTTTTGTTCCCTCGTTCCACGGGATGGTACAGCAGGAGAATGAAAATGAAGCCCCTGAATCTAGCTCGTGAGGCTGTTCCTGGCGAAATTATCCCCAATGGTTTAATTTGCCTTATTTTTTATAAAAGTTGTAACAATCTTTATATTAGATAGATGTGAATAAAAATGTGCCAAAAACAGGCAAAATGGCGGGCGCGTAGCACTTCTGCCGGGCATTGGTGCGGCAGATTTTGCGCCAAGAAGCTTAAAAATGGGCCTTTATACCTCATCAGGGTGTTAAAACACCAGGATGAGCTTGCCTGTCGGTTTTCGTCTCGCTTCTGGGCGTTCTGCCGGAAAGAAACAATGATGAAAGATGAAATCATAAAATCGGAAAATATGTGTAAAATATCCATTTGAACGTGCATATAAGATATGAGAAAACGCCTATTTTCAAGTTATGCCGGATTTGTGCTACGGAAAACAGGCATATACGCACATAAGTATATAACAGAAAATAGACAAAGGATGCGTAAAATGAGGTGTAAGTATATACTTGCAAGCGTATGGAAAATGCTCATTTTATATATGCAAAAAGCACACTTTTTAAATTGATTGAATTGTGATGGAAAATTGCATGAAAAGATAATATGAAATCTGGTGTTGCCTGCTGCTGAAAAAATCGAGGGGAGGTGATTAAACACCGGGTGGAGAAGTGCCATTAACGGGCTGTTGAGACGCGTGGAATTTTGCTTGATGCAGGGCGTTATCTGGCGCTATAATATCGCCATGGTTTACAAATTGAGCTCGAATCGGACGTATTCGAAAGTGAAAATTTTTGCATTGCTGGCGGCGACAATAGGTCTGCGCATCTTCGTTCTGGCGGCAGCGATGCTTTATTTCATGGGGTATTTCAGCACAGAAATCGTGCTCGGATATGCCCTGGGGCTGGCCTTGTTCAGCGTGGTGCTTCGCGCTGCCATCACGCTGCGTGCATTGAACAGGCAGAAGAAGTTGGCGGGGGATATATTTGTAACCCTGACGGAACGGGGGATGATGCTGGAGACTCCTGCCACCGAGAGTAAATCATACATAACCTGGCAACGGGTCGAGAAAGCAGTTGTTGTGGGTGGCATGATGCATGTGTCGCTCAAGAAAGGGTTGCCGCTGTTATTACCTGTTTGTGGACTGAAGAAGGAACGTGTGGAAGAGATGCTGCGTTTCTGCAAGGAAAACGCCGGGCGTGAGATTCCTGCCGATAAGCAGATTCCGCTGCCGGAGGAATGGCGCAGTGAATCCCCCATCTCATTTCTCTCAACGCGTGCTATGCGGCAGGTGGATGCCGATGTGTTGATGGGGCGCATGCATCCGTATGTTTCGTGGGTGGCTTTGCTGTGCGCGCCTCTGTTGTTTAGCTGTGGGCTGATTTTCGTCGCTGTTTGCCTGTGGGATGAGTGGAGGACGGAGTTGTGGGAGCCGGTGTTTGCCTGTGTGGCTTTTTTCTATGTTTTCCGATTCCTGTATGTGTTCCGGCATCCGGGGTATAAGTTAAAGAAATGGATTCAGCGGGAGGAAGTGATTGAAATGCATTTCAGGCGTGACCATGTGCTCGTTGTGCACCAGGAGGGCGGGTGGACCTCTGTTTCGGAGAACCAGGTGGAGGATGCGCTGGAGACTCGCCACTCCTACATGTACCTGACGCGCTATGGTGGTTTGTTCTCCATTCCGAAAGAGATTCCTCCTCTTCCTTCCCTGCCGGCACCGCGAAAGCTGTCGATGCGGAAACGCACGGTGGCGATGATTGTCAGCCTGCTGACTGTGCCGCTGCTGCTGTGCGGTGTGTTCATGTGGGGATTCCAGGAGGGGGTGTATGACGAGGTGGATACGGAGCACATCCTCTACGTGGAGGAGCTGACTCCGGTTACCGGATTTCCCGGCGAAATGCTCGAAGCTGAGGAATACGAGGATGAAGAGGAAAATGTCTGCTGGTTGAGGATGGTGTGGGAAGACGGGACTTATGTTTTTCTGACCCTGCCAGATGCAACAGTACCGCAGGGAGACTGATGCGCTTTCTGGTTGCATTCAGAAAAGAATGTGCTACAATATCCGCACAAAGTACACTTATGGCCGGTTATCATACACCCATCAAGACGCGTCGTGACAGTGAGCGCGACGGTATATTGTTCTGGATTCTGCCTCCGCTGCTGCTGGGGGCGGTGTTTGCGTTCTGCTCCATGGCAAACAGCGATGGTGTGGAAAAAGAAGAGGCCAGACCCGCCGCGGAAGCATCGGCTGAAGAGTAATTTTGACAACCTATCTGATTATGAGCGAAGGAACACCTATTACCATGACGGGGCAGGGGCTGAATGTGCCTGATTTCCCCATCATCCCCCATATCATCGGCGACGGCTCCGGCCCGGATATCTGGCGCGCTGCCAAGCGCGTGATTGATGCCGCGGTAAGTGCTGCCTATGGCGACAAGCGTTCCCTTGTGTGGCAGGAGGTGCTGGCTGGCCAGAAGGCTTTTGATACGGTAGGTACCTGGTTGCCCAACGAGACCATGGAGGCTTTCCGTACTCTGCTGGTGGGTATCAAGGGGCCGCTGACCACTCCGGTGGGCAAGGGCATCCGTTCGCTGAACGTGGCGCTGCGCCAGGGGCTTGACCTATACTGCTGCGTGCGCCCGGTGCGCTACTTCCAGGGTATCGAAACCCCGGTGAAAGCTCCGGAGAAGGTGGATATGGTCATCTTCCGCGAGAATACGGAAGATATCTACGCCGGTATCGAATTTGAATGCGGCACGCCGGAAGCTGAGAAATTCTTTGACTGGCTTTCTGCCGAATTCCCGCAGCGCGCCAATAAGGTCCGTTTCCCGCAGACCTCAGGTTTCGGCATCAAGCCCGTATCGAAGGAAGGCACGGAGCGTCTGGTGCGTTCGGCTATCCAGTATGCCATCGAGACGAATCGTCCGTATGTGACCCTGGTGCACAAGGGCAATATCATGAAGTTCACCGAGGGTGGCTTCCGCGACTGGGGCTATGACCTGGCCCGGCGTGAGTTCGGCGCAGAGCCCATCGGCGACGGCCCCTGGTGCAAGCTGCCCAACGGCATCATCATCAAGGATTGCATCTGCGATGCCTTCCTGCAGGAAATCCTCATCCACCCGCAGGAGCATTCCGTGGTGGCTACGCTGAACCTGAACGGCGACTACTGCTCCGATGCCCTGGCTGCCCAGGTGGGCGGCATCGGCATTGCTCCGGGTGCGAACATCAACTACCGCACGGGTCACGCCGTGTTCGAAGCTACGCACGGCACTGCTCCCAAGCTGGCTGGTCTGGACAAGGTGAATCCCTGTTCCTTCCTGCTGTCTGCCGAGATGATGCTGCGCTACATGGGCTGGACAGAAGCGGCTGACCGCATCGTGGCCGCGATTGAGGGTGCGATTTCCGATAAGACCGTGACCGCCGATCTGGCCGAGATGATTCCCGGCAGCACGGCGGTGAGCACCACGGCTTTTGCCGATGCGCTGCTGGCGCATATCAAGTAAGCCATGCCTGACCCAGCTTACGTACACGCTGCTTTTTCGTCCATAGCCGAACGCTATGTGACCGCCAACCACGTGCTCTCCATGGGAACCGATATCCTGTGGCGGGCGCGGGTGGTGGAAATGGTGGCTGAGTGGAAACCCGCCAATCTGCTTGATATTGCCACTGGTACGGGTGACTTGGCTCTGGCACTCAAAAAAGCATTTCCGGAAATGGACGTGCTGGGCACGGATTTCTGCCGTCCGATGCTGGATGTGGCGGTGCGCCGTGGCCTGCAGAATGTGCTGGAGGCCGATGCCATGAACCTGCCGCTGCCGGATGCAAGCTACGATGCCGCCACGGTGGCTTTCGGGCTGCGCAACATGGCAGATTATGAAAAAGCCCTGCGGGAGTGGCGGCGCATCCTGCGTCCGGGTGGGCATTTGCTTGTGCTGGATTTCAGCATGCCGGAGAACATCCTCGCAGGGCCGTATCGCCTGTATCTGCACCATGTGCTGCCGCGCATTGCCGGCTGGCTCACGGGCAACAGCGGGGCATACGACTACCTGGGCGAAAGCATTGAGGCCTTTCCCCGCGGGGCGGCTTTCTGTGAGCTGATGACCCGAGCCGGATTCAGTAACCCTGCCTGCCGTCCCCTGAGCATGGGGATTGCCTCTATCTACACCGCTGAGGTGTGAATCGGAAAAAGTGCGCATCTGACAAATTTTCATATCGACAAAAGCGGTATAAAAATGTACCATATAACCAGCGCCGGAACGGGCGCGTGAAAACTTTTCTAAAACATTTACTTTTAAAATATTATGTTCAAATACCCTCAGAAACCCGCTGCTCCCACTGGAGGCTCCCCCTTTGCAGAAAATGATGTGCCCGATGAATGGGCTTCCCCCGTGCAGCAGCCTGCTGCCTCCATGCCCTCCGATGCCGGTTATTTCGGCGCAGAGGAGACAACCGCTTCCCCCTTTGATGCCGGTGTTGCCATGCCCGCTGCAGGTCCTACCCGCAACGTGCTGAACTATGACGTATCGGTGGTGGGTACGCTGCGTTTCACCGATGACCTGCTCGTGGACGGCTCCGTGGAAGGTGAAATCACCTCCGACGGTGTGCTGACCGTGGGTGCTAACGCCAGCATTCAGGCAGGAGACAAGAACAAGGTGGCCGTGCGCACCCAGAGTGCCATTATCCATGGTAAGGTGGTGGGCGATATCGTGGTGACCGACCGCGTGGAGCTTGCTGCTACTGCCGAAGTTGTGGGCGATGTGACCGCCGCCAAGATTTCCATTCAGGAAGGTGCCGTGTTTGTGGGCATGTGCCGCGTGGGCAACCCCGCTGTGGTTCCTGCCACTGCCACCCCCGCCCCGAAGAAGGCTGCCGCCCGTGCTCCCAAGAGCGAGGACGATGCCAGCCTGAATCTTCTGGGCTAAATAGACATTCGTATTTGCCATGCCGGAGTTCAGGACAGAACCGCTTGTAGTTCCGACTGTCTCCGGCCTGTTACCAGCAGGTGAGCGCGACCGCCGGGTTGCGCTCACCTCGTTTCGTTCCGAGGGCGAGCGAGTGCAGGTGCCGATGCGCGAGATTATCTGCTACGAATGCGGGCAGAGCAGCCGCGTGCCCTCGGCTGCCTTATCCGCCAACTGCCTGCACTGCCACACGCACCTCAACATGGCCGATGTGGAGATTCGCCCCGGTTCCCGCCGCCTGACGGTGCGCACGCTGGGTAATGTGCATGTGCCCGCGGCCACGGTGCTTTCCCACTTATCCGTGGTGTGCAACAATATGGATGTGGATGGCCGCGTTTCCGGCTCCTTCCGCTGCACGGGCACGCTGAGCCTGAATGCCTCCATGGTGCTGGATGGCGCGGTGAGCGCCGGAAAGCTGGTGGTGGACAAAGGGGCAGAGGTGGAACTGACCGTGGGTGCCGCGGCAGAGCATGCGGAGATTTACGGCCGGCTGAAAGGCCGCTTGCAGTGCAAGGGGCTGCTGCATGTGTACCGCAGCGGTGCCTATGAGGGCGTTTGCAAGGCGGCGGATGTGGTGGTGGACCCCGGTGGCCGCTTTGATGACCAGAGCCGGTTCTGATGTTGCCTGCGTTGTATGGATATCCGCATTATAGGCGCCAGCCAGAACACCCTGCGGCATATTAACCTGAATCTGCCGGGCGGGAAGCTGATTGCGCTCATGGGCCCCAGCGGTTCGGGCAAGAGCACACTGGCCTATGATACCCTCTTTGCGGAATCACGCCGCCGCTTTCTGGATTGTTTATCTGCCGGGGCGCGCCGGTTGCTGGCCCGCCCGGAAAAGCCGCATGTGGAAAGCATTGAGGGGCTGCCTCCGGCGCTCTGCCTGGAGCAGCACCTGCCCGGCGGGCAATCCCGCACGGTCCTGGGTTCGCTTACTGAAACGCTGGATTACCTGCGTATCCTGTACGCCGCCATTGGTGTGCCGCATGACCCGGCAACAGGTGAACGCCTGACGCGGCTGAGCCCGGAGGAAATCACAACGGCGCTTTGCGAACTGCCGGAAAATACGCGGCTCACGCTGCTGGCGCCCCTCTCTCCCGCCTTTGGTCAGACCCCGGAGAGCGATATCCTGATGCTGCGAAAGCTGGGGTATCTGCGTGTGCGCGTGGCGGGCGAAATCTGCGAGCTGGATGATTTGGAATCAACCCCGCCAGCTCCCGGTGCCGTCTGCGAGCTGGTGGTAGACCGCATTGTGCTGCGAGAGGGGGTGGAATCGCGCGTGGCGGACTCGGTGCAGGCGGCTCTGCGGCTCTGGCCGGATGAATTGCGCGCCCTGGTGCAGCCGCGCGGCGGCGAGCCGGAGCTGCAGTGCTACCACACCCGCTATCGCAATGCGGAAACCGGATTTACGCTGCCGGATCTGACTCCTGGCTTATTCTCTCACTTCTCATCACACGGCGCTTGCCCGGAATGCAACGGCCTGGGCACTGTGGAGGGAAAAAAGGGTGGACTGTGCATCTGTCCGGCTTGCAAAGGCATGCGCCTGAACCCCACCGCCCTGGCCGTGACCCTGGATTTTGCCGGGCGTGAGCTGAGCCTGGGGGCGTTCTGCGAATTGCCCGTGCAGGAAAACCGCGCCCTGCTGGAGCAACTGGTGGTGCCCCCTGCGTACCGCGATGCTCTGTCCTCCGCCCTGGGAAGCCTGCGCCAACGGCTGGATTGCCTGCTGGAACTCGGACTGGGCTATCTGACCCTCTCCCGCGCGGCCAATACGCTCTCCGGTGGCGAGCTGCAGCGCGCCCGCCTGGCCGGGCAGATTGGCGGTGGACTTTCCGGCGTGCTGTATATCCTGGATGAACCCACCATAGGCCTGCACCCCAGAGAGACGGAAAAGCTGATAGCCGCGCTGCAACGCCTGCGCGATAAGGGAAATACCATCCTGGTGGTGGAGCATGACCCGCAGCTGCTGCAGGCTTGCGACTGGCTGGTGGAAATGGGCCCCGGCAGCGGCCCGGCGGGGGGGCTGGTGCTGGCAGAGGGTTCGTATGATGATTTTCTGAAGAACGAGGATTCCCCCACCGGGGCCTGGCTGGCCGGGCGCAGGAGCTTGCCTGCCGTGGAGCCCCGCAACCTGGCAGCCAGCCGCTGGCTTACCCTGACGCAGGCCAGTGCCCGCAACCTGCAGAATGTGGAATTCCGCTTCCCGCTGGGGGCGTTTACCTGCCTTTCCGGCCCTGGTGGCTCCGGCAAGAGCACGCTGGTGCACGAATGCCTGCTGCCCGCCATGAAAGAGGGCAGGGTGATGGGGGCAGATGCCATAACTCGCGCGGTGCTGGTGGATCAGAGCCCGCTCGGCGCTTCGCCACGCTCCACCCCGGCCACCGCCACGGGGCTGCTGGATGTG